>JASFGF010000285.1:0-4300 GCA_050123915.1 Desulfobacterales bacterium
GGTCATGGCAAAGCCGATGAGTTCAGCATATATTTTGGCCCCTCTTGCCTTGGCATGATCCAGATCTTCCAAAATCAGGATGCCCGATCCATCCGACATGATGAAACCATTCCGATTGATATCAAATGGACGAGAAGCAGATTGAGGCGTTTGATATGACGACGATAGGGCTTTAAGTGCATGAAAACCGGCGATGGTTAATGGTGTGATCGCTGCTTCTGTTCCACCACAGGCAATCGCGTCTTCCTTTCCCAGTTGAATTCTCTGAAAAGCTTCACCGATTGCGTGAGCCCCGGAAGCACATGCTGTCGCAAGGCAGGCATTTGCACCTCTGGCCTTAAAGGAAATACTGACATTGCCCGCGGCCAGGTTGGGTATCAAACGTGGAATAAGAAACGGTGACACTCTTTTGCCATTTAGAAAACGGCTGAATTCATTTTCCCAGGTCTTGGGCCCTCCCAAACCAGAGCCGATGATAACACCAACCCGATAAGGATCGACCTCTCCGTTATCTAAATTTACATTGGCATCGGCAACTGCTTCCAATGTTGCGGCATAAGAATATTGAATAAACGCATCCATGTATTTGATCTGTTTTAAATCTTCTTTTGAATACCCTTGTTTTCTTTGTTTTACGATTTCTTTTATGTCAAATTGTTTTACTTCTCCGGCTATGAGAGGAAAATCTTCCGACAAATTAAACTTTTCTTTAATGTCTTCCAAATCTCCCCACTGTGTAATTCGATCTATGCCGGATTTGCCCGCAATCATGGCTTCCCATGTGGTTCGCACATCCAGTCCCAGTGAAGTGACCATCCCAAGGCCCGTAACCACTACCCTTTTTAGTTCTATTGTTTTACGCATGTTTTACCTCTTGCTGATCGATTTATTCGTTATACAATTTTAAAATAGTATTAGAGTCATTTTTTGAGCCATAATTTGACACGGCTTCCATGAACGCCGTTTCCTTGTCAAAAACTTTATGGCCGGGTTGGATTAGACGCCGGAAGCGACATCCGTTTCAGCCTATTATAAACGTCACGATGGATGAGATGCAAGCGATTTATTTGCCATGGAGGGATTCAAGGAATTCTCTTGGATGTTTCGACCGTACAAGGCTTTCTCCGATTAAGAAATTCCAAATATTGGAATCTTTAATTTTATCGATGTCTTTTCGCGTTCGAATCCCGCTGGCCGCAATGGCGATCTGATCATTGCTAAGCAGAGATTTCATCCGAATCGCGATATCGATATCGGTTTCAAATGATTGTAGGTTGCGGTTGTTGATTCCGATAAGTCGGGCGCCTGCCAACCCGGCTTTTTCGATATCCGCCTCTGAATGAACTTCCACTAATGCATCCATCCTTAATTCGTTGCACAAATTTATATAATCCTTGAGTTGCTGTTGATCAAGAATACGGACGATCAAAAGTACGGCATCGGCTTCCATAACTGCTGACTCAAAAATTTGGTAAGCTGAAATCAGAAAATCTTTTCGAAGAACCGGAAGTGTCGTGGTCTCACGGGCGATTTTAAGGTCTTCGGAACTTCCTTTAAAATAAGGCTGATCCGTTAACACAGAAAGCGCTGCAGCCCCTCCTTTTTCATATTCGTGAGCGTAAACAGCAGGGTCCAGGTTCGCCCGAATATCACCCTTGGATGGAGATGCCCGTTTAATTTCAGCAATAATATTGACACCAAAGGGCCCGGGTCGTTCCAGTAATTGTAAAAATGGACGTTTCTTTCGAGGGGTAAACGCTTTTTCACGAAGAAAAGATTCAGGAATATGTTGTTTTGCTGCGTCGATTTCCCGTTTTTTATCCTCAACAATTTTACTTAAAATATCGTTTACCATTAGCCGTTTTCCTGACTATATCTTATCAACGCCTCCATCTTTTTAGCCGCACCACCCTCATCGATAGCTGTTTCGGCGATTCGAATTCCTTGCTTTAAATCTTCAGCTTGTCCTGCGGCAACCAGTGCCGCAGCAGCGTTAATGATTACGATATTTCGTTTGGGCCCTTTTTCGCCATTAAGAATGTTACGGGTAATTTGAGCGTTTTCTTCGGGACTTCCGCCCAAAAGGTCTGCCGGTTCCGCCTGTTCACTAAAAAACTGTTCGGGAGATATATCATATGTTCGAATCAGACCGTTTTTGAGTTCTGAAACGCGGGTGGGTGCACAAACAGAAATTTCATCGAGTCCATCATGGCCATGAACCACAAACGCTCTTTTTGTGCCCAGCAATTGAAGTGCATGGGCAAACATTTCAGTGAGTTCGGGTGCATAAACCCCCAGAAGCTGGCAGTTTGCGCCAGCAGGATTTGTAAGTGGACCCAGCATGTTAAAGATACTCCGCAGTCCCACTTCTTTTCTCGCTTTTGCAGCAAATCGCATGGCGCCGTGATACAGAGGAGCAAAAAGAAAACCGATACCGATGTCCTGAACCGCTTCTTCCACAATTTCCGGAGCTGTGTCGAGTTTAATTCCAAGCGCCTCGAGAAGATCTGCACTGCCGCATTGACTCGATACGGAACGGTTCCCGTGCTTGGCAACGGTAACCCCACAGGCTGCGACCACAAATGATGTCGTCGTAGAAATGTTAAACGTATGCGCACCGTCACCACCGGTACCGCAGGTGTCGACAACGGTTGCGGCTGATGTCTGGATACGGAGGGCTTTCCTTCGCATTGCGCGCGCGGCACCCGCAAGTTCTTCAAAAGTTTCACCCTTTGTGGCCAAAGCGGCCATCATCGCCCCGATTTGAGCATCGGTGATATTTCCGGAAAAAATATCGGTGATCATTTGGGACATTTGTTCTTCATTTAGATCTTCTCTCTTAACAATTTTGCTGAGATTTTCCTTAAACATCGTCAATCCTTTCCTTTAATGTTGTCAGACAGTTAAAATGACCAGTGACGAGAATGTCTGGCTCCTGACCCACGAAACTTGAACCTGAAGATATTATCTGTTGTTTAAAAAATTTCTCAAAATTCGTTTCCCCACCCGGGTCATAATAGATTCCGGATGAAATTGGATGCCTTCGGTCTCTGGATGTTCTTTGTGCCGGATACCCATGACTTCACCGTCGTCGGCTTCAGAAGTAATTTCCAGACATTCGGGAAGATGTTCCCTTGAAACAGCCAGGGAATGATACCGCATGGCTTCAAAAGGTTTTCGAATGCCCTGATAGATCATTTTCCCGTCAGATTGGATCATGGATGTTTTCCCATGCATAAGACTTTTGGCAGCAACTACTTCTCCGCCAAATGCAGCGGCAATGGCCTGATGGCCCAGACAGACCCCGAGGATGGGGATTTTGCCAGAAAAATGTTCCACTACCGATAAGGAAATTCCAGCTGATTCCGGACGTCCGGGTCCGGGTGATATGACGATTCCCGAAGGTTTCCATGAAATAAGATCCGATATGGAAGCGGCGTCGTTCCGCACAACCTTGACCGAAGCGCCTATTTGGCCCAGGTATTGAACCAGATTGTAGGTAAATGAATCGTAGTTGTCGATCATGATAATCATCGTCTTTTCTCCCTCATAGTTCAACGAAGACTGGGAATTCTCCACGTATTAGGTTTGAAAATGCTGTTTGACTTTCTTTCCTTTTGAAACCAATTCCAGTGCCTTTTGCATGGCCATAGCTTTATTTACGGTTTCCTGTCTTTCCCGTTCTGGATCAGAATCGGCAACAATACCGGCGCCGGCTTGAACGGTGAGCAGATTCTCTTCAATACTGGCAGTTCGGATGGTAATGGCCATGTCCATGTTTCCGTGGAACGAAATATATCCAACAGCGCCGCCATAAGGACCTCTGGGACTTTGTTCGAGTTCGGCAATGATCTCCATGGCTCGTATTTTAGGCGCTCCGGACAATGTTCCAGCAGGAAAGGTCGCCCGAAGAAGATCCAGAGCGTCGAGGTCAGGCCTTATATCACAGCAAATGTTGGACACCAGGTGCATGACATGTGAGTAACGCTCCACAATCATTAAATCGGTAACTTGAACGGTTCCCAGTTCCGCAATACGGCCCAGATCGTTCCGTCCTAAATCCACCAGCATTAAATGCTCTGCCCGTTCTTTCTCGTCGGCGAGGAGTTCGTTGGCCAACGATCGGTCTTGCTGTTCGTTCTTTCCTCTGGGACGAGTGCCTGCAATTGGGCGCAGGGTGGCGACACGGTTTTCCAAGCGAACCATTGTCTCAGGAGAGGAGCCGATGAGCGTTAAATTCCCGAGACTTAGAAAGTAGAGATAGGGTGAAGGGTTAATAAATCTCTGGGTTCGGTAGAGT
>JASFGF010000286.1:0-4288 GCA_050123915.1 Desulfobacterales bacterium
AAAAGAAGGTATCTAAAGAAAGACAGCAATGGAAAAATCATCGAAAGTCCGGAAAAAATGTTCAGAAGGGTGGCAAGGCATATTGCGAAGGCGGAGAAGAAGTATGGCAGTGACGCGGATGTTAAAAAGATGGAAAACATTTTTTATAATATGATGACGGAATTGAAATTTTTGCCCAATTCACCCACGCTTATGAATGCAGGACGGAGACTGGGCCAGTTGGCAGCCTGTTTTGTGCTTCCTGTAGAAGACAGCATGGAGGGTATTTTCGATGCTTTGAGAAATGCCGCAATTATCCACAAGTCCGGGGGAGGGACTGGTTTTTCTTTTTCCCGACTCCGTCCAAAAGACAGCAGGGTCGGAACCACCGGCGGTATCGCCTCCGGACCGGTGTCATTTATGAAAATCTTTAACACGGCAACAGAGCAGGTTAAACAGGGAGGGACCCGAAGGGGAGCCAACATGGCGATTTTGAGAGTCGACCACCCGGATATTATAGAGTTTATTTACAGTAAAAAGAACAATAACGAACTCAACAATTTTAACATTTCCGTCGGTGTTACGGATGCATTTATGGATGCTGTCAAAACAGGGAGCAACTATGATCTTATCGATCCTCGCAGCGAGGAAAAAGAAAAAGAATTGAATGCTGCCGAGGTCTATCAGGCCCTCGTGAAACAGGCATGGGAAAACGGGGATCCGGGCATTATATTTTTAGACCGGTTGAACAGAGACAATCCAACCCCTGCGCTGGGAGAAATCGAAAGTACAAACCCTTGTGGGGAACAGCCGTTGCTTCCCATGGAATCCTGTAATCTTGGATCCATTAATCTGGCCAAGTTTGTAACCCACGATGCCGACGTACCGGCGATCGACTTTGAGGCATTAAAGGATATTGTCTGGCAGAGCGTCCGATTTTTGGACAACACCATCGATATGTCTAAATATCCACTTCCGGAAATCGAAAAAATGGTTCAGGGTAATCGAAAAATCGGTCTTGGCGTCATGGGGTTTGCTGATTTGCTTTACCAGCTGAAAATTCCGTATAACTCAGAAAGTGCTCTTGAAATCGCAGAGCAAGTGATGGGTTTCATCCAAAGAGAATCTCATGCCGCCTCAAAATATCTGGGCGAGGAGAGGGGTGTTTTTCCAAATTTTGATCAAAGCATTTTTAAAGACAAAAAAGGATGTACATATCGAAATGCCGCCACCACAACCATTGCACCAACAGGCACGTTAAGCATCATTGCAGACTGTTCGAGCGGTGTTGAACCGTTGTTTGCTTTGAGTTTTGTTAGAAATGTTATGGATAACGATAAACTGCTGGAGGTGAATCCATACTTTGAAAACATAGCAAAAGAAAAGGGTTTTTATAGTACGGGATTGATGGATACCATTGCTGTTGAAGGCGGCATTCAGCATCTTGAGGAAATACCCGAGGATGTTCGAGAAATCTTTGTCACCGCCCATGATGTCGCTCCCGAATGGCATATCCGTATGCAGGCTGCCTTTCAAAAATACACGGATAACGCTGTTTCAAAGACGGTCAACCTGGCCCGTGATGCCACAGTAGACGATGTGCTAAAAATTTATAATCTGGCCCACGAGCTGGGTTGTAAGGGCGTTACCATATACCGGGACGGGAGCAAGGAAAATCAGGTTCTGTCTTATTCAGGAAAGGACAAGCCACTTCACAATCTGGTTGCTATCGTCAAAGAACGCCCGGAAACGCTGGAGGGATTTACCTCCAGAATGAAAACCGGTATGGGCCAGCTTTATGTTACGGTAACGGAATATGAGGGCCAGCCTTTTGAAGTATTTGCAACCATCGGAAAATCAGGAAGATCGACCACTGCCAAAACCGAAGCCATCGGCCGTCTCGTTTCGCTTGCTTTAAGATCCGGCGTAAAAGTCGAGAAAATTGTCGAACAACTCAAAGGTATCGGTGGAGAACATCCGGTCTTCCAGGAAGGTGGCCTGGTTTTGTCAATACCGGATGCCATCGGCAGGGTTCTTGAAAAGCGGTATTTAAAAGACGGTTCTTACAAGAAAAAAGGGTATGGCAACAGCCTCCTTGGTGAAGTCTGTCCGGAATGCGGTCATACGATAAGTTTTGAAGAGGGATGTATGATCTGCCATTTTTGCGGCTTTACAAAATGTTCGTAAGGGGGAATCTTTTTTAAACCCTGGATACGACAATGCGTATCGATCAAAATCCTCTATTTAGAAAAACAATCATTCCCTGGTATGATTCCGAAGCAGTATGCATCGGTGTTATCGTATTTATGATGATTGTTTTTTTCTTCGGCGTTGTCGGGATCTCGGTGGCGCGGGAAAATGCAGAATATCATGGATATGTTTGGATAGCGGTTCTTCTCGTTGTTATGAGCGCAGCGGTCATTTTTTCTACAACAATTCGACTCATAAAAAGACATGCCCGCCGATATTCAAAATAAAAGGTCCAATTTCTAAAGGGAATCTTATGACGAAACCTTTATGTCATTGATCGTGCCGGTTTCCCATGATTCTTTTTCTGAAAAAATCTTTTTTAGAAAAGAATGGTTGAAGGCATGGCCGGATTTCTCAGCCACAACATGGCCCAAAATCGGCATACCCAGAAGTGAAAAATCACCGATGCAATCGAGAATTTTATGTCTCACAAACTCATCTCGATACCGCAAACCGCCTTCATTGATAACATCCTTGTCATCGATGGCAATTACATTTTCAAGGGTAACGCCACGGGCCAGACCATATTTTTTTAGATATTCATATTCATGTAAGAAACCAAAGGTCCTTGCTTTAGAAATTTCGCTTTCCCAAATGTGGTCCGATACGTCTACGGAATAAGACTGCGTGTTGATCAGTGGATGATCATATTCAATGGTACAGGTTATTTTGTACGTTGAACATGGATATACACCGACCATTTTTCCATCTTTTTTAAGCTCAATCGGTTCTTTAATGACAAAAAAATATCGAGGTGTGTCCAGTTCCTTTATTCCCGATGCCTTTATCAGGGAAGTAAACGGGTAGGCGCTTCCATCCATTATCGGCATCTCATAACTGTCGATCTCCACCAGTGCGTTGTCAATTGAGAGACCGGCAAAGCTTGCCATAAGATGCTCTATGGTTGAAACGATAAAACCCTCAAAACCGATAACAGTTGCCAGGCTTGTATCCACAACCATATTAAAATGGGCAGATATGACAGGACAGTCAAGAAGGTCTGTTCTGATGAACTTGATACCATGATTCGGAGGTGCAGGCTTAATGGTTAAATTGACCTTTTTACCCGAATGGACCCCGACACCCGAGCAATTCACCGGTTTTGCGACTGTTCGTTGTAAATAATACATAAAAATATAATTTTAACAGCGATGCTGTGTTTTTTAATAGAAGCTATCTCAAAATAATCTTTGGGCCCAACCCGCCAGAGGCGGATAAGCCTGGTCGTTGAAGCCTCGTTTTAAGTCCTCGACATACTTGAGTATGCGTGTCGAAGATCCCATCAGCAATCGGGTCGGGTTAAAACTCGGTTCCGCCTTTTTATCCCGCTGGGTTTTAGCGGGGGGTCTCGAACCAACATCTTTATTTTGAGATGCTTCTAGTGTTTATCTTAACGTTCCTAAGCGATTGGTTATCCTACAAAATAAATCAATGAAGTATTCATAACATATTTAATCAGTTGAACACAATATTCTTTATAATATCACAATGCAGTTTTATAAAAAAAATCAGAAAAAAGATTTAATTGAACAAAAACATAGTTTTTGTTAAACGTCTGTAACATAAATACGAAATAAATAAAATCAATCTTAATCTTGAATCACATCCTAAATTTTTATTATCCCTGTTTAACAAGTTGAACGTGGAGGCTTCGCTTCAATTGGCCTCCGGCCCCGCTTCAAGCCCGCAGGGCTTACAGGTCGGAGGGTAGGGCCTGCGCCCCGGAGGGAATAATGGAGTATTTGCTCGTCCTGTTAACTTTTTATGACACCTTAAAGGAGGAGGCGTGCTCGCAAAGGTTTTAAGCAGCGCTGTTCTTGGAATTGATGCATTTTTAGTCGAGGTGGAAGTTGATATAACATCAGGACTTCCCACCTTTACCACGGTAGGACTTCCGGAGGCTTCAGTAAAGGAGAGCAAAGAACGGGTCAAGTCTGCCATCAGTAATTCGGGCTATACCTTCCCGGATGACAGAATTACCGTTAATCTTGCACCCGCGCACATCAAAAAGGAAGGGACCGGTTTTGACCTGCCCATCGCTTTAGGAATATTAACGGCC
>JASFGF010000287.1:0-4286 GCA_050123915.1 Desulfobacterales bacterium
AAAACCATCACCTTGAGCCATTTGGTGAACCATCTCGAGGGCAGCCGCCCGATTGCCAAAGGAAAGATTGATTCCGCCGGTGTGGGTTTTGTTAATCAAATCCATTGAAAAGCATTCCATTGCAAATGCAATACTTGTCCCCACAGAAATCGTGTCAAGACCATAGGCATCACAGTAAAAATTCATCTCAATAACGGTATGGGGATCAAAGATACCCAGATTCGAACCACAACCGGCAATGGTTTCATATTCGGGACCATCCACAAAAACTTTTTGTCCCCTGTAAGGTCCCGTCAGTGGTACAAAATCCTTGACACCATGAGAACAGGCCACTGTGCATCCCATCCAGCATCCATCATAACCCTTATCAAAGATAGGTCTGTACACCTCTTGACCGACATTAACGGCTTCCGGGTGCTGTCCATATTGAAAATTATGGGTAGGCAGCAAATCGAAATCATTCATAATCGTGACCAGATGGGTGGTGCCGATCTTGGCCATTTCATTTTGTTTGGGATCAAGATCCACAATTTCCCTGGAGTGTTTTTTTCCAACTTCTTTCAATGTGATCTTATCTGAAGGATTATTTGTATCTGCTGTAACTTTATCCCATCGTGCCACAACGGCTTTAATACACTTATCTGCAAAGACACTGCCGATTCCGCCGCGACCGGCCTGTTTGTATCGTGCTCGCTTTCGCTTTAAATCATACCATGTAAAATTCAGACAGCCCATGAGCGTGTGCTTCGCACCCGGTCCCGTGGAAACAACAGAAATATGCCGGGGTTTTCCCTGGGCAAAATGTTCTGTTAATATGGATGAAAGCGCATATGAATCATCGGGCAATCCGGATGATTCAAAAATTTGTATTTTTTCATCAACGCCGTCGATGAGAACAACTACATCCTTTTTGGCTTTTCCTCTGATTTGAAGCGCATCAAATCCTGAAAATTTGAGATAAGGACCAAAATATCCACCCACATTGGAATCAATAACGCTTCCGGTTAATGGCGAAATCGTGGTAACAATACTTTTTCCCGAGCCCGGATATACGGGAGTTCCACCCATGGGGCCCGAAGCAATACATATTGCATTATCAGGATCAGACCATTTCGTTGTCCCTTTGACAGCATTCCATAGCAGCCAGAGATCAAATCCCTTGCCGCCAATAAATACTCTCTTCATTTTTTCGGTCACCGGATGAATGGAAATATCCGAATTCGAAATGTCAACCAAAAGGGTTTGATTGACATAACCTTTATCAATAACCGGCCTGTTGTAATCAAATGTCTTTATCGCTTTAATTTTATATTCCGTCATCATATCAATCCTAATTTTTAACAGCCGTTATTGGCAAAATTCCGTGTAACGATTTCTCCCAGTTCTTTGGATCGCTGGGTAGCCACTTCCACTGCATTGATGAGGGTGGTTCGAAGTCCTCCTTTTTCAAGCGTATGAATTCCGGCAATGGCCGTTCCACCCGGTGATGTAACCATATCCTTTAACCTGCCCGGATGTTCTTTGGTCTCCATCAACAATTTTGCAGCTCCCAAAATCGTTTGGGTTGAAAGAAAAAGCGCATCTTCCCTTGACAGTCCCACCTTGACACCGGCATCAGCCAACGCATCGACAATTAAAAAGATATATGCAGGTCCGCTGCCGCTCAAGCCCGTAATGGCATCCATAAGGATATTTTCCTTTAGAAAAATACTTTTGCCCATGGAGTCGAAAATCGCCATAGAAAGATCAATGTCTTCCTTGGTGGCATTTGCCCCGGCGGCAATCACAGATGCACTCTCTTTTACAAATGCGGCAATGTTGGGCATAACACGAATAAGACGCAATTCCTTTTTAAGGCACGATTCGATGGCCGCCAGAGGCACCCCTGCAGCAATGGAAATGATGAGCTTGGACATGTCCAGACAAGATGCTGTTTCTTTTAATACCGATGCGATGATTTGGGGTTTAACTGCATATATTATAATATCAGAAAATTCTACAGCTTTGATGTTTTCAGTCAGTGTAACCACACCATATTTTTTTGCAACGGATTCTAGCTTGTTCATCCGAATATCTGTGCAAATGATGTTTTCTGGCTTGGATGATCCCGAAGTAATGAGTCCGCTGACAAGGGCTTCCCCCATATTTCCAGATCCGATGATACTGATTTTTTTATCTTTTAACATGAATTTTATTCCCCCTTTAATGTGTTGGTCTCTAAGAAAATAATTTTTTAGATATTATGGCATAATAATTGCTTTATTTCTATAAAATGAGTCCGGTTGAAATACATAAGGATTTAAAAGCAAGCGGATAACGGGTTGTGCCAGCTGTGGCAAAATTGCCCAAATCTTATAAAGCTAAAAAAAACACAATATACTTTTATCGTTAGATTATTTGATGTGTCAACGATTTTGCCTGAAATATCTTGACTTATTGCTAATATATCATTTATTTTCTAAAAAAATGTCTGATTTCAGAGAAACTAAAATTTATTGTTTCTTAAAAGAGTCAAAAAATTGACTGGATAAGAAACCTTCGTGTTTCTCTATCCCGTAAATCAAAAAAACGAAAGCACATTGTTAATATGTTTATCATTGGTAATTTTATAAAGGCTGTTGCTATAATTCTCCATTATGTTCTTACCTTTTATATGTGGATCGTGATCGCTCGGGCAATACTTTCCTGGGTAAATCCGGACCCTTATAATCCAATTGTCCGCTTTATCCATAATGTAACCGAACCGGTGCTGTATCGAATCCGAGCAAAAATTCCCGTCAACTTCGGCGGTATCGATTTTTCACCGATCATCGTTATTTTAGGTGTGATATTCTTACAAAATTTTGTCGTCAACAGTCTGTTGAGACTGTCCACAACTTTTATGTAGTAAAAAAAAGGAGGGTGATCTCTGATGAAAATGACGCCCCTTGATATTCAACAACAGCAGTTTAAAATGAAATTTAGAGGCTTTGATGTACGAGAGGTCGATACATTTCTTGAACAAATGGCAGATGCCTTCGAATCACTTCAAAGTGAAAATAGCCGCTTGAATCAAGAAATCAAACGGCTTCAGCTCGAGGCTCAGGGATATAGAGAGCGCGAAGACAGTTTTAAACGTGCCATGCTGAATTCCCAAAAAGTATTGGAACAAATGAAGGAAAATGCCAGAAAATCAGCGGAATTGGTTGTCGCTGAAGCAGAGGTTAAAGCAGAAAAAATTCTCAGTAGAGCGCAAAACAGACTTTCACAACTTCATGAAGATATAGCAGAGTTGAGGCGACAACGATCACAGATTGAGGTTCAAATTCGCTCCGTTATCGAGGGTCATTCCAAACTCCTTGAAATTGGAAAAGAGGAATCCAGAATCAGGGAAGAAGAAGATGGCAAACTAAAAATTTTTAAGCAGTCTGAATAAACAGGTAGATTGATATGGCAAAAATTGATGCGTTTTTCAAATTGATGCACGAGCAGGGAGCCTCTGATCTCCATCTTGTGTCCGGACAACCACCCGCGCTTCGTATCAGAGGCGACATGGAAAGGATCAAATATAAAGTCCTTGATAATGACGAACTGAAAGCGATGCTCTATGAAATTGCACCCGATACTAAAATCAAACAGTTTGAAGAAACCGGTGATATCGATTTTGGCTATGAAATACCCGGAGTTGCCAGGTATCGGTCAAATTTCTTTATGCAAAAAAATGGTTGTGGCGCCGTTTTCAGACAAATTCCTGAAGAAATAATGACCGCCGAACAGCTGGGCCTACCGAATGTAATATCAAAACTGGCGTCACTTCCCAGGGGCCTGGTTCTGGTCACCGGACCCACTGGAAGCGGCAAGTCAACGACGCTGGCCGCCATCGTCGATGTTGCCAACCGTACCCGAAAAGATCACATCATCACCGTCGAAGATCCCATCGAATTTGTGCACCAAAGCCAAGGTTGTATCATAAACCATCGTGAGGTGGGCATCCATACCAAGTCATTTAGTGCAGCATTAAGGGGTGCCTTAAGAGAAGATCCGGATATCATTCTGGTGGGGGAAATGCGGGACCTTGAAACCATATCGCTTGCCATAGAAGCCGCATCTACCGGACACCTTGTTTTTGGTACATTGCATACCATGAGTGCACCGAAAACCATTGATCGAATCATCGAGGTTTTTCCTGCAACCGAACAGGCGCAGATCCGTTCAACCCTATCTGATGGAATTCGAGCGGTTATCTCACAAGTCTTGTTTAAAAGAGTCGATAAAAAAGCCCTCTGTGTTGCCTTGGAAATATTGAT
>JASFGF010000288.1:0-4270 GCA_050123915.1 Desulfobacterales bacterium
CAGTTTCTGAAGAAACCATTGGGATGGTCTTTTTGAAGATTTGGAATGAACATGAAAATCGATTCGCATGTTGTATCGCTCCTTTATGGTCGTATTTTAATTTTCTCGGTCGATTCAAAATTTTTTTTAAAATAGCAATATTAAATTCAGGAAGAATTAGAAAAGCGCTAAAAATTAGTTAGAAGATAGATTTCAGTGTTTGAATTGACCCGAGTGAAGCACATACATCACTTCCACCGAATAAAGCAGAGCCGCAGAAGAATAAAAAATCCACAGCAATATGACAATAACAGAACTCAAAGAGCCATAGAGAAGGTTTACTCGAGAAATATGGAGCAAATAGAGTTTGAACACCTCCCTTGCGAATATCCATAAGGTAGAAAAAAGGACTGCTGAAAAAAGCCTATACTTCATTTGAATTTCGATGTTTAAAAATATCTTAACCGTGACAAGAAAAAATGTGCCCATTACAGCAATGGATATCACGTTTGAAGGAATGAAGGATAAGTGGTTGGATGTGAATGACAATACTTCTCTTAAGTAGGATTTTGTATTAAGAAAAAAATGAATATGCGATGCTGCCGATGAAATAATCAGCCAAAGAAAATTGGAAGTGTAAAGAAGGAGAACCACAAATATACTGGTAATTGAATAAAAGATTTGACGCAGGAGTAAGTGCCGGCCCGGAAGTTTGAATATCTTACGATAGGATATCTCGAGTTCATGAAAGATAAACCCACTGATTATCGGCAGCAATAAAAAGCTGAATATTGTAAATGATCCATATGCTTGGGGGTTGATAATATAAGTTTTGACCCATTTTTTCGTAACAAACGGAATGATATGGATTAACTCACCGGCGATCATTTCGATGAGCTTATATGTCCAGGTATCTGCTGAAAAAACAATTCGCTGTATGGCATTAAAAACAAAGAAGCTGAGGGTTGAAAAAGGAATAATAGAAAAAAGAAAAATAAATGAAATAGAAGAAGAAAGGGTAAAGCAATCGTCTTTGTGAAATGTTTTCAAAGCAGAAACACAAATATTATAAGGTAGAGATAGGAAGTTCAGCGTCAGGAATCTGAATTTCATATTTTTTTAATGTTTCGTAATACTTTAATTTTTTAAAATTACCGCTTCAGGTATGATTAAATTTTTACTGAAGCTCCTTCTTGTTAGGCGAAACCGAAATCGATTTATTTAATATTACAAGTATCGCGTTTTATGCATAAGCGAGTTTGTGTCCGGCCAGAAATGGTAGATTTCGGATCAGGACAAGGCCGCAGCCTTTTTGCAACCGGAGGATTAGCACCACTACGTCGAGGATTGCAAAATGGCGAGAACGCAAGCATAAGTCGAAAAATGCCGTTTATGGATGCAGACTATTTAGAATTTGCTTAACTTATTATAATCCGGTTCTATGCGTCCATCAAACAATCTACAGGCACGATAGTATTTGAGGTCGTTCAACCACAAACGGAAATATTGAGGGTCATTTTTCACCTTTTTAATCAACGCCAACGGGTTGGATACACCTTGCAAAACCGGCCCGAAAAACTCGGAAGGGTCTCGAAAACATTCCCATTCGCACATGAAGCAATCTCCGTTGCTGTGGACCTTGTCCCAGTCGATTGCCCAATATTTTCCGAAATTCTCATTGCCCCGATAGCCGCATGGATACGTATTTCCATCGCGGGAACCGATAAAGAAAAAATCAATGCCTCCGCGGCAGGGATAGGCAGCCGTTGGTTCATCCGTCAATTGCATGATCAGGGCATAGAGAGAACTTAAAGGGGTGAATATCCGGATTTTAGAACGAAACTCGAGAATCGTTTTCAAAAGGGCTGTAAAAAGCAGCTTCTTTTCTGTTGTATTGAATCTTACAATATCGCCTGGCGATGTCGCAGCATATACGGGATTCATTGCCGATGCTTCTTTTTCATAAACGACGCTCATGGGGTAGCACATATTGACCATGGTAAATCCCATATTGATGATTAAGCGAAAAAACATTTTAAAAGCAGTTTTGTAAGTGCGGTAAACATCTTGTATCAACTCCTTATCATTTTCAAACTTCGAGAGGTTCATAACAGCCATGTTTGGCGACATGTTGCGGTTTATTCCCAAATTTACCGAAGGATAAATGCCAAATTCGTGAAAGATGGGAAGGCTTTTTTCGATGCCGCTGAGAACACCCGAAAACCCCCGCATTCTCTCATGAATTTCCGGAACAGCCGAATCAATACTGATCCAAAAATTTCGAACCGGTGTTTTAGCCAGTTTTTCTGCGATGGTTTTTATTTTCGAATCAAAGTTGGAACCGTTCATATTTCGAAAAAAGAAACCATTGGTACCGGTACGAATGTATTCAATTCCGAGTTGACCGGCATGTCTCATTAAAAGGCGCAATTCATCAAAAAAAAGAAATGGTTCGCCCCCGGTGAATGAGACTGCTTGAACGCCGTTTTGGGCGGCTGCGTCCAGAATGCGCTTTACATCGTCAAAAGGCAATTTCGTTCGTTGATATTTTTCCGTCGAGCGCATCCCGCATTGAGGGCAATGGGCATTGCATTTATCCGTTATCTGTATCACCAATTGGCCGGGGATTTTTTTTCGCTTTAAAAAGGAAAGGTATTTGAATATTTGCATGGAGTTTGGTGGTTTAAAAAAGTAGAATGAATAAGTTAAGCTAAAATATTTTTAATAACATAGTGCTAGCATTGAATGAGATTTGAGTTAAAAATTTATTTTTTATCCTCTCTCAACCTAACATTTCCCCAACCCTTTCCTAACAAAATTCTAATAATTGTTGACTCTCTCACGCAAAATTATCTAAAATTCTTTTTATGTTCGATTTTGCGCATTGAGAAACTTTTTTAAAGGATTTCCGGGATAATCATGGGAGTCGACGCTTATGCAGTTAAATAGTACGTGGCAAGCCCTATTAAACCCGGGAGGGTCAAACCATTACTTTGCTACGAATACCCTTAAACCATTTCAGGTCAACGCTTCAGGTTTCAGCGTCATCAATGCATGGTGGCTCTCTGAACTTTGTCGGCTGATCTACAAAAAAGATTCCAAAGAGACCGGTATATGGACCAATACCCCTACGCGAAACGACATATTAAACACAGTCCATTTACAGGAACACCGTTTCTTTGACTCTGGAAAAGCTCAGTGCGCCATTATTACATCGAAAAGGGATTTAAAGAATACTTTTGCCGTGCTCGTTTTTCGCGGAACCAGCGGAAAACTTACAAACTGGATCCACAACTTCAATGCTTTTCCGAGTAAATGGCCTCGCGGCGGATGGGTTCATAAAGGTTTTAGAAAGGTCTTTGACGGAATATGGAATGATATCCATGCAGAGCTTTTGTCCATTAACCGGCCCATATTCTATACGGGCCACAGTCTCGGTGCAGCCTTGGCCACTTTGGCAGCATCATTTAAACCGCCCCAGGCCCTTTACACATTCGGCTCACCCCGTGTGGGAAACCCTGATTTCATCTATTCGCTCAAAAATATTCCGATTTATCGCGTGATCAACAGCCAGGATATTGTTTCATCCACACCGCCTTCTCTGATGTCATTTAAATTTCTCCATGCAGGAGCACCGTATTACCTTCATCATAAATATCATCCTGGTTTCAGCACAGATAGGCTTAAAGAAAAATTTGATGGTTTAGAGGAAGAAAGTACTTCTAAACTTAATATAAATTTTTATAGATGGTTTCCACCCCCGCCAAAGTTTCTGTCGGTTCATGCCCCGATCAATTATACGACTTGTCTTCGAGATCCCCTATAGCCCCAATTTTTTGTATTAACATAAAAATTTCACACAATCCTAATAATCGGTTAACATCTGTTGATTATAATTATCTAAAATTATATCACTAAATAGGGGTGTCTTGATTCGAATAAGAGTGAAGGATACCATTTATATATGACCCATTATCGAGCAGCATCTAATTTAAAAATTGTAAGACATCATAAATCCTCGAATGACCGTGCAGAAAGACTCAAACGGATTCAGAGTGTGTTGGAAATCGATCAAAATTCTCCGGAAACGTTTGCAGCATCTATTCCCTTTTCCCTTCACGATACAACGGTCGGTGCTGAAAACGAATTACAAACGATTGTCAAAGGAAGCAAAGATCAGGTTGATCTTCCGCTCTACATCGAAACATCCAATTATTATAAAAACGTTCAGAAACGGTCCATATCCGGTGACACTACTCGAAAACTGATGGCGTCTTTGGAGGCTTACCTT
>JASFGF010000289.1:0-4255 GCA_050123915.1 Desulfobacterales bacterium
AACCACCCAACCCGGACAAACCGGAAAAGCTACAATTTAGATACTATAGACATTTTTTTAATCAAATCCCTGGATTTTTCCGAGTTGTTTCTCTCCCCATTCTGCCAAGTTCTTATAGGGTCCCTCAAGTCCGTCTTCTCCTTCGAATTCTCCGGTATCCGGGTCGATTGCAACAAATGGAACCTTTGTGTATCGGGCTGCGGACAAATCGCCTTTTCCGTCGCCGATTAAAACACAGGTTGCAGGATCGAGTTGAAATTCATCCAAAAACCTGGCCAGTGATTCTATTTTTGGCCAGTCTCCTCCTCCGCGAATGATGTCAAGCAAAAGGTCAAGTCGTTGAACTCTCAGAATTTCGTTTAATTCCACCAGTGGTGTATTTGAAAGTGCAACCCTAGTTATTTTCAGTCTCCCCAGGGCCGCCAAAATGTCAGCGCACCCTTTAGTCAAGGGTGCCTCGGTCATGGATTGACGGGTTAAATCGATCAGCTTTTGCCAGCAAAGTTCAAATTCATTTTCTGTAAGAGGCGCTCCAAAAAAATGTGCCTGAACTTTACGTATTTTGCTTCCCCGGTCAATTCCGGTGAGTGTAAGATAAAACTCGGCAATGCGGTTCTGCATGATCGGGTCATCGGAAAAGGCCTTTCCCATGGCTTTGGCATTGGCCGGATTTGAATCAATCAGCACCCCGTTCACATCAAAAATGCATACCTTGATCTTTTTGAGATCCATGTCTTTAATACCTTCCCATTAAAATATTCGGGTGAGAACGCTTATAATACGCCCAAGACGAGATCGGAAACTTGGCCGCTGATCTCAATGTTTTTCAATGGTAACATAATTCTAACCGCTGCGATAATTGTGTGAAATATTCCCTTGACTTTCTTTATACAAGTCTTAATTTTTTTTATACAACATTAATTCAATGCAGTGTCAGATTTAAACTATTTTGAATGATAACGTAAAAGAGATTAATTAATGAGGTGACCTTATGAAAAATATATGCATCGTTGAACGGATATCAAAAGCGGGAATCGGGTTGTTTTTCCTTTTTATCACAGCGGGTTTCCTATTGAGCGGTGTCACGGTTCTTCCATTTTTCGGATTCTTGCTGGCTGTACCGGCATTGCTGGCTTCGATATATTTCTTTTCCGCCCATCTGAATAAGAGCTGTGAAATTGAGGTTGAGTAAAAGCATTTGCGCCGTGCTTTATTGAAATTCTCGTCTATATGATGGGAGACTTGGCAGCATTCCGAGCGTCATCAATGCCTTTGTGGGGCCATTCGAGGCGTTTAAATGTCCCCACAAAGTTCCCATAGTACAATTGTGGGATAGATGTTGTATTTAAACAACGCACTATTGACAATCATTATATTTCATGTAAGCTTTTGTAAACCCCCAATAAAGAGAAAATGATGAGTGATTGGATTCCTTTTGAAACTGCAACATATCTGGTTGATCAGGCATTTTTAGTGGCAGATGACAATACTGCAGCTTTGCTCGAAAAAGCATCTATCGAGGTGTATACCGGCAGGAACGGCAAAAAACGGTTAAAAGGCAGCGGCCTTGTTGAAAACATGCTGCTTGTAGCGCTTTTGGAAGAAAATGATGATCTGGATTTAATTCTGGATTTAGGAGAAACATTCAAATACCTCGTAAAAACACCAAGGATTACGGGCGGAAAAGTCTTTTCACCGAATACAAAATCTTTTATTCAGTTCGATCCCATTGCCCCCTGGAATCAGATCTCGGAGTCAGAATTTACGAAACTGACAAACGGATTCAAACTGTTATAACCATCATCATCAACTTACGATCATGGGATTAACTTTGTAGCAATCAGGACACTTGGCATAATACCCGCCGGCGGAGCTCTTAAACAAAGCGCCACCCTGCAATCCAAATCCTCCTGCTGTGTGTGTTATTTTAATCGTTACGTCACTTTTGCAGTCCGAGCATATGTCCTTTAATTCGATTTTCGATTCTTCCGGGTTGCCATTGAATAATTCTTTTAATATTTCAACCATTAAACATAAACCTCTAATTGAATTTCATCTGAGTTGCTATGGGGATTATTCTTTATCCTCTTCGCAAGATAGACCAGAATCATGCCAATGAGTAACATGAAAAACATTGTAGAACCCGCGCCAATCTTCAAAAATACCCAACTCAATCCCACAAGCGGTAAAAGACCAACGCAAATCACCACCCTCAAGCCGGCATGCTTAGAAATGAAATCTGCAGCAGGCGGTGAATGTTTGTAATAATACTTCACAAAAGTTTTTCCCGGTCCATTGGTCAGCAGATAACGGTCGCGGAATTTACATAATATCCTAACATGCGGCTCAAGCAACGATCCGTATGCAGCCGTTGCAATGAAACAGCCACCACCCCCGCCACCGCCGCCAATATCATTACCAACACTATTTACAGGCGTCCCTTCTTGAAGCATCACCTCGTTGGAATTACTGCTTGTAAATCCATCGTTATCAAAAGCCCTTACGACAAAATAATACGTTTTTTCGACATCCAGATCATAAATGGTACACTTGGGTTCTATTGTTTCCCAATATGGGACGTTGTAATTATAGGATTGACTCTGCTCTCGATAATAGACTTTGTAGCCGGCCACGTCCGACTCATTGTTGGGCGTCCATTGGAGCGTAATGTCCATTGCATGAAGTGATGATACGAAAAAACAACATATAAAAAGGAACAGCAAAATAAATTTTAAATTTGTAGATCGTCTTCTCTTTTGTAACTGCCTCATATTCAGTATGATTCTGTAGTTTAAACATTTTAGGGAAATTTACGCTTAAGATTTCAGTTTTACATGTTGTAAAAGAATGAAAGCGCTTTGAAAGGATTAAAACAACCTTTGTAAAGCAATATATATGCCAATTAAAAACGATCCGCATTGTTCTTCCATGGTTGTTAAAACCCAAATGATACAAGAAATATAGAACCTATGTTGACAATGAAAGATGATAATTTGATGTGACTCCGAAGTTTGAGTAATTTAATGAAGAAATCGCTGCTAACCTATTGACACCTTTAGATTAAGAGCAAATAAATGAAAGATGATTTTAAAATGGATGCGTTGTGGTACTGTATGATTTTGTAATCGCTTTAAGCGGCTTAAAGCACAGGCTTCCAGTGTTGCCAAAGGTTGTTGAGTGAAGGAAATTCCTTCACAAAATCCTCATTTGCTTTCAGAAACTTGGGGTGTTCTTTTCATAAAACCGCTGAAACCAGGTGTATGAAAATACATACATCTGATCTTTTTTTTAATTAAAAATTTGTTTCGGCCAACTGCTTCAAAGGTATTTAGAAATATTCAAAGTGCCTCTGAAAATGATCCGTTTGGCTCACTGCATTGCAAATTTCCCTTCCGGGAAAATGGATGCATTCAGGATGAAATCTTTTGAGTATTTTTCGAAGTCGTGAAATTATGGCCATTCAATAACAGCGTTTCAGTTATTAAGCAGCCAATTATTTTTATTCATTTTTGAAGACTTGAAGAATTCAGGTTCCCAGTATACTGATGAACCTCAACCGTTACATGCACCAGGTTGAGATCGGATGGAATTAATTGCTTGTAGTGTTCTGGCGGCTTCGGATCACTGGTGACAACCGAGATGATGACAGCATTGATGTTCGGTCCAACCGACCAAAGGTGCAAATCGGAAATTCGGTTACTTTCATCTTTTTCGATACAATTTTTTATCTTAGTTATGATTTCTTCGGAACCGCGTTCGTCCAGTAAAACACCACTGGCATCACGTATCAGCCCAAAAGACCAGCGGGACACCAAAATTGCCCCCACAATTCCCATCAAGGGGTCCATCCAGATGAGACCAAGGTATTTGGCTGTCAAAAGTGCAAAAATGGCTAAAAGCGACGTGAGGGCATCTGCCAGGACATGAAGATAAGCGGCTTTCAGGTTGTGGTCCTGGTGATGGTCCTGGTCGTCTCCATTACGATGTTCATGATCGTTCTGATAACCCAAAATGAACACAGAAACACCGTTGACGATCAATCCAAAGACAGCCACGATGATCGCCTGATTGAATGCGATCCCCACCGGATAGACAAATCGTTTAATGCTTTCCCAGGTCATGATCAGCGCAAAAAATGCAAGCAGAATTGCCCCGGTAAAGCCACCCAGCGCATTGACCTTTCCGGTCCCGAATGTGTATCGGTGGTCATGGGCGTAACGCCGGGCGTAAATATAGGCAAATACATTGATGCTGA
>JASFGF010000290.1:0-4251 GCA_050123915.1 Desulfobacterales bacterium
AATATCAATTTGTTTTTATATCCTTATGACGTTATCCGTTTGAAAAACCAATTAAATATGACTTCCGATCAGTTTTTGGATAAATATGTGGACATTGTTTTAAGGCCCTCTAATTTTTTCCCGGAAGTCCTTTTAACCATGTCCGACAATCCGGAGAAAACCTGTCCTTTTTTAGATGCGTCCGGTTGCGGTGTTTACCCGGATCGTCCCGATACATGCCGCACATTTCCTGTGGAACAGGGCATTTTTTATGATGCCGAACATGATAAAACAGCGCCTGTTTATTTTTTTAAACCGCCTGATTTTTGTTTGGGGCAGCATGAAGAAACAGAATGGACAACCCAAACATGGTCAAAAGATCAAGATGCCGTGATCTATAATAAAATGACCGCTCGCTGGTCAGAGTTGAAGCGGTTATTCCAGCAAGATCCCTGGGGTTCACAGGGCCCGGAAGGACCCAGGGCGAAGATGGCGTTTATGGCCACGTATAATATCGATCAATTCCGAGATTTTTTATTTAAAAGCAGCTTCTTGAAACGGTATAAGGTAACATCCAAGATTTTGAAACAGATCCGGTCCGATGATGTGGAATTGATGAAATTCGGTTTTGAGTGGGTAAAATTTTACATCTGGGGGATTCGATCCAAGCTCTTTAGGCTAAAGTAACCGAGCCCTCGGTGCGTTTTCCAGAATAGCCGCTTCATGGATAATCTTTTTTTAAGATGCGTGATCACGCCAAGGGCGGATAAAACTCGTGGCAATGGCTCGTAAAGAAAGAACAGAAATTAATCTTTTTAAATTCAATTAGTTTACTGTACAATCCATAACTTTTTTTAAAGATGCAATTTCGGCATGCGCTTGTTCTTTTTTGCGATCCCCAAGCCACTCAAACAGCACCCGCTTTAAACAAATATCATCTATTCCCCTCTCCAAGGCGTCGTCTACCACTAAAGGATTTAGAAGAAAAACTTTCCGACTCCTCAGGTAGTTCAGGAGTCGAAAAGTTTTTGATTTTTCGCGCAACTATTCTCAAAAAAGAAGCGTTTTTATTTCCCCTAAATGGGCAACAAATATCATGTCGAACGCAATGGTGGAGGAAGATAATTGGCGTCTCACCCTCCAGAACATTTTTGGAGAAAAGTTGCTATAGGCTGATGACCGCACTTTCACAGGCCATGGAGATCAATTGATCCCCGGTGGCCATTCTGGCGCCTTCTATCAAATCTTCAGCCGACATACCTCTTGATATGGCACAAGGGGTACACACAAGGAGCGGCACACCGAATTCCTGCAAATATGCCATATGGTCATCTGCCTTATCACCGGTGGCTGCCTGTATATTTTCTATAATTCCCTTTTTGGCAATATATACGCCTTCATCCAACAGAAACACGGCTGTGTCCTTTTTCTCCTTTTTGGCAACCATGGCAAAAAACAGCGCTCGCGTGGTTCGATTCGGATTATCGGTACCACAGGACAGTACGATCAATACCTTGTCATTCATAGTTCACTCCTTTTTTTAGCATGTTGATAATCGACGTCTTCCTCTTTCGTTTGAAATTCTTCATGAAAAATTGGGGCAAAAATTATTTTAGCACCCCTTTCGGCATGGGCGAAACTGTTTCACCGCCCAGAACATACCCGCCATCGAGCCTTATCACGCTGCCGGTCATAAAGGGAGCATCTTTGATTATAAAAAGCACGGCCTTTACCACATCTGCTATGGTGCCGATACGCGGGATCAAAGTGTGGTCGATAATTGCTGTTTTTTGTTCATCGCTGAGCAGACCCCATCCCCGGGTATTTCTGCCGTGCCGGGTTTCGACCAATCCCAGCATAATTTCATTGACACGAACTTCCGGTGCTCCAATACGCGCCCACGTTTCGGTTAAAAGTGAAATGCCCCGATTGGCAGAGGCATAACCATCATTGAAAATGTAACTGGCAGGACCTGACCGTCCCACGATAGCGGCAATGGAGGAAATGTTTATAACAACACCGTCTTTTGAATTTTTAAGATGTGGCAAGGCAGATTCAAACACCCACCGTTTGGCACGCAGGGTGGTGGCCATTTCAAGATCCCACTGTTTTTGATCATACGGTCCGTGAACCACCGGCCATCCCCCCCGTTCGATATTGTTGATCAAAATGTCTATTCGGCCGAAACGATCCACGACCTTATTGACAAGTCCCTGAATTTTATCGGTTTCAAGCAGGTTCGTTTGAATGGTCAGATGGTCCTGACCCGTTTTGGCAAAGTCCTGCTGCAAATCATCCAGGCTTTCTTCCCAGTCAAAATAGTTGAGAGCGACGCTAACCCCTTCCTGAGCAAGGGCAAGCCCGATTCCTTTTCCGATGCCCTTTACGGCGCCCAACACCAGAGCGACTTTGTTTTTCATTTTCATTGTGAATCCTGTTCAAGGTTACCAAAAAGGATCTTTTTGATCCATCGATGCCCCAGTTTTAACAGTTCGACATCATCATTCTTGACGGAATCTAGAGTTTTTTGGTCCAGATTCCAATGATCAAGAATATTTTGTTCAAATATGTGAGACCTGAATGTGTCCATATCATACAGGGCCATATGAAAAGCAAATCTCGATTTGATATCCAGCGGGCCGGGAATGAGGCGATTTTTAAGACCGATGATTTCCAGCAACATATCATTCATTTCATTATAAAAGGTAACATTTTGATCTTGGACCCATTTCCGGATGGTCCAGGTTCGGCCTTGTTCAAAACCCAGACAGTGCAATTCTTTCAATAGGATGTACTGCTCCGTAATTTTACCGGTTTCTCTGGAACGAGAAGCCATTCGCACCAGCGGATAGGTCCGACACGATGATGGGCGGTCTTCATAAACACTGCATCCTGATGACGTCACAAATGGACACTTGAGCGTATGCGGATCATTTGTTTTTAAAGTTATTATGGGAAGACCGGTTTCAGGGCCGGTCTGTTGGGTGGTATATCGCTCAAGAAAAAGACGCGATGATAGCTCGAGTCGATGCTTCAGACGCAATATATCGTAAGGGGTGAGAAACTGGTTCAGGTCCCGGCAACATTCATTGAAACAGGACACATTTTTTGAGCACGAAAATAAGAATGTGTCATTTGGCGAAAGGGGAGTCATGTTGTTTTCCATAGCAAATAATCAATGACCAATCCGGCAAAACCTGTCAACCCCAAAATGTATGTTAAACAAATTAAGCGCTCAGATTGGGTAAAAAAGTGCCTAACGTGCTGTAAATCTTTCAGCATGGCATCCATTGGCCAATACAAATGTCCAAATACTGTATGAAATTCATATCCTGAATGATTGTTATAACATAAATTGTTTTGAGCACAATATATAGTGTATGTCGGATCATTCTAACCCAAATTTAAATTTCTAACAAATCCTCTAAAGCAAGGCATATAAATTTATAATTTAGTTTTCCCAAAAGTTCTTGACAAGAATAATGTTAATTGTTATCTAATCCCTTTGATTCTCAGGTCTTATCTATCTTGTTGATTTTATGGTATATTGTTTATTTGATATTTATGTTAGCGTTTATGGATTTTAAAATCACCTAAGGGTGATTGGGTAAAAATAAAGCGGAATTTTTTAAAACGAATAACAACTGTCGGTCTTTTGAGGCCAAAAATACGAAGGGAGGTGCAAACAGCTTAAAAATTGTACCAGAGACTATTTTAAAGAGGTTGAGATATTGAAAATTTTTAAAAATCAGGAGGTAATTAAATGCCAAGTTTTGTAATTGCAGAAAAATGCGATGGCTGCAAAGGCGGGGACAAGACCGCTTGCATGTACATTTGCCCCAATGACCTGATGGTTCTAGAACCTAATGAAATGAAGGCTTACAATCAAGAACCGGATCAGTGCTGGGAATGTTTTTCATGCGTAAAGATCTGCCCCACACAGGCAATCGAGGTTAGAGGTTATGCTGACTTTGTGCCGCTGGGAAGCAGTATTATGCCGATGCTCGGAACCGAGGATGTTATGTGGACCTGTAAATTCAGAAATGGTACCATCAAGCGCTTTAAGTTCCCCATCCGAACAACCCCTGAAGGCGGTGCCAATGCGTATCCGGATCTCGTAGGCAAAGATCTTGACAGTGAGCTGCTTTCAACCCAAGAGGCAGATGGTTATGAGATTCCAAGACCGATAGCAACCGTTTAACCGGTAAAGGGTTTTCAAAACTAAGTTTGATGATCAAATTAGAATATTTTGATGTAAGGAGGATATAATAT
>JASFGF010000291.1:0-4239 GCA_050123915.1 Desulfobacterales bacterium
AAAATAATGCAGAGAACCTATTGATCTATTAAAAATATTTTCCTGTTTTTTCTTTACGATCCATAGCCGCGAGTTCATGCGTTTTAAAAAAAGATTATCCATGGAGCGTCTATTTAGAAAAACTCCCCGACCACTCAAATAATTAAGACAGGGGGATAAAATTGAAAGACCTTACTGCGATTCAACACATCCTCAATGACATTTACGGAACAAAGACCGGAAATTTGGCTTTTGAGAAGATTGCTGCATTAATCGAAAGATTCCCGGTTAAAAAAAAGTCAGGGGAAAGCTATTTTTCGGAAAAGGATGTGTTTTTGATCACCTATGGCGACACTTTAAATAAAAAAGGAGAGCTTCCCTTAAAGACGCTATATGAATTCGCTGTGAGGTATTTAAAAAATGTATTTTCAACAATACATATCCTGCCGTTTTTTCCATTTTCTTCAGACGATGGATTTTCGGTGATCGATTTTTTTGCGGTGAATCCCCAACTTGGTGATTGGAAGGATATTCGGCGATTGGGCGATGCGTTTCAGTTGATGTTCGATCTCGTGCTCAATCACGTTTCAGCACAGAGCCTGTGGTTTCAAGACTATTTGGAAGAGAAGACAACTTATAAGGAGTTCGCCATCGAGGTCGATCCATCCATGGATCTGTCCATGGTGACAAGACCTCGATCCTTACCGCTTTTAACCCGGTTCAAAAAATCTTCCAACAAGGTCGTCCACGTTTGGACGACGTTCAGTTCCGATCAGATCGATCTGAATTACAAGAGCTTACAGGTTCTTGAAAAAATGATAGAGGCCCTTCTTTTTTATGTGGAACAAGGGGCAACCTCCATTCGTCTTGATGCCATTGCATATCTTTGGAAGGAAATCGGAACAACGTGTATTCATCTGAAACAGACACATCAGGTGGTTCAACTTTTTCGGAAAATATTGGATGTTGTTGCACCGGACGTCCTGATGATTACCGAGACCAATGTCCCTCATCATGAAAATATAAGTTACTTTGGGGATGGACGAAATGAAGCACAAATGATTTATAATTTCTCTTTGCCGCCGCTGCTGTTTTATTCTTTTGTTCAAGAGGATTCGACGGTGTTGTCCGAGTGGGCCAAATGCTTACGGGTAAATTCTCCCCATAATACATTTTTCAATTTCACGGCTTCCCATGATGGCATCGGCGTGCGCCCGCTGGAAGGGATTTTAGCTAGGTCCGAAATTGACAGGCTCATTGATATTGTGAAGCAGAACGGCGGGAGCGTTTCTAATAAAGGAAACCCGGATGGTTCCCAAAGCCCGTATGAGTTGAATATAACTTATGTGGATGCCCTGTTAAATCCTAAGAAAAAAGTTGATCTCTGGCATATACCCAAGTTTCTGGCTTCACAATCTATCCAGTACGCCTTACCGGGGGTTCCTGCCTCATATATCCACAGTGTCCTCGGCTCACGGAACTGGAAGATGGGTTTACGTCAGACCCAAAGAGCAAGAACCATCAATCGGGAAAAATTACAGGCTACTGAAGTGTTATCACAGCTAAAAGATCCTGAAACATTTCGTTCCAGGATCTTTTATAATTATATTAACATGATCAAAACCAGAAAAAGCCAACCTGCTTTTCATCCAAATGCCGATTTTGAAATACTTAAAATCGATCCAAAAGCGTTTGTTATCGCAAGGTATGCCAAGAATCAAACCCTATATGCCGTTACCAACATTTCATCCAAACAGATGGTGATTTCATTATCGGGTGCAAAAGCGCCTCTTTGGATGAAAGACCTGATTACCGGCGTGAATTTCCGTACAGATGCATTAAAATTGACGCCCTATCAATTCTTATGGCTTAGCACAACGGATCGATAATGGGAGACTCATTGATCGTTAATCTTGTCTCTTAACTTCCCTGAACACTTGAATGTGACAACTTTGCGTTCTTTTAGAATCAAGTCAGCGCCTGTCGCAGGATTTCGACCTCTTCGCTGTTTTTTCTGCTTTACACAAAATTTGCCGAATCCTGAAATCAGTACATCTTCACTTTTTTCCAGTGTACTTTTCATGATTTCCAACAACGTTTCAATGATTTCCACAGACTTTTTTTTGGTAAAACCCAGTTCGTGTACACTTGTAACAATATCATTTTTTGTTAATGCCATGGCACCTCCTAATCACCTGATTCCTTTTAAAATCTTTATTAACGTTAATCTTGATTTTGTCTCGAGTTATCATTGCTAATAAGGCCAAGCTCTTCGATTCTTTTCATTGTTTTAGTGATATTTGACATAATTTCATCGATTTCGGCTTTCAGCTTCTCATCATCCCGATCATCCATTCAGTTTCCTCCTCATGTTTGGTCTATTATATCGGTATGATAAAACAGATCTATTTGTCAAGACAGTTAAACTAAAAACTTTATGTTATTATAAATTTTTATGAATTGATGAAAAATAGAACATCCAATTTTACAGCACTATTTTTGTTGGAGCAATTTTTCGGCGATATCGAAATGGTTCCCAATATCATTTCGTAAATCCAGCCGATTTCCTTCAGGATTTTCACGGGGTATGACCCTTATTTTACCATTTTCAAAAGCGGTCAATACTTTCTTGCGCAGCTGCTCAGCCAATCGTGATCTGCTTTCTCCGGTTTTTACGGTGGCATTCACATTACAATAAACGACCCTGCTGCCATCTGACTTGAAAAGTTTCTCTTCTTCTGAATAGGTCATGGCAGAAGGAATCACCTGGATCTTTTTTTTCTTCAGATAGCCAAAATCAATATGGACCGGTTCTCCCTTTGTACAGGAGCCCGGATAGCCTTTTTGATTTTGGGGGCCGCCAGATCCTGTAACCAGAGCCGTACAGATGGATATTTGTTCTGATCGAACTTCCGGCGCCACTTCGTTCAAATTGCCTTCAACTGTGGCTTTAATCAGCGCCCCCAGGTTCCTTATCCTGCGTACAATCGGTTGCCATTCGGGTTCCGGAGGTCGAATGTTTATTTCACAAACTCGAATTCTGGTTGGCTTCATATTGTCGTCAAACGTCAAAAAGCAGCCGGGATACACCAGACATGGGCGTAACATATTTTTTTCTTTCAAGGCTTTTATCAACGGTTTTACAATATTTTCGGCAGTCATTTCGAAAAGATCGGGTGTTTCCATGGGATGGGGCGATATACTGCCCATTCCACCGGTAATGGGATTGTCTTTGCTGGCAGGGCCCGGAAATCGCTCCGGATAATCCATGGATGTGGGAAGAATTTGAAAATGGCCGTTTTTGTCAATCAGAATATTAAACGATATTTCCACTCCTGACATCCTCGACTCGATTAAAAGCGGCCATTCTGAATTTTTTCCGAATCGTCGTTTGTAATTTTTTTTATAATCTTTGATGAGTGTGTCGTATACTTCTTTGATTTCCCAGGCGTTTAAAATAATACGGGAGCCTTTACCGCCGGCGCTGTAAGGATATTTCAGAACTGCGCCGCCGAATTCGTCGATGAGCAAGAGGCAGGTTTTTAACACTTTTTCGTAATTTCGGGCGTCGACTTCATGCCATTGGTCTGCTACGGGAATGCCATATTGGCGACACAAATATTTGCAGGCGATCTTGTCACCCTCAATAAAAGCACTTTTTCGATTAAAGCCGATGATTCGATTGATAAAACCGGATTTTTCAAGTTCATCAACCAGACCATTGAGTAGTAAATCTTCCGGCATCGGCATGACGCAGTCGATGGATCCGTTCTTTAGGGCTTCTATAATCGCGGCGGCATATCCTTCTTTAGAGTTGTCCGCCGTTGGGATGAAATTTACCGGCCATTTCATGGATGCTGCAAATGGCTGCATGGCCGGCATCCCTCGAATAACTACGCCCTGAAAATCATCCTGATAATGTTCACTTGTGGCCGTAGAGGCAACCAAAGCACTGAGAAGGGTCCTTCCGTCGGTTCCCGCAAATCCAATTTTATAACTCACAATATCTCCTTTTGTTTTGGCAAAAAGTATTTTGCCGGAGCTTAAACGCCGGTTGCACAATGATACGAATTGGGTTATAGCGATTTGAAGAAATACTTAATTGTAACGGCAAGAAATAAAAAGGATTTCCAGAATAAATGACGAAAACCCCTCAAAAGGTGGAGCCGACGGGCGGATTCGAACCGCCTACCTGCTGATTACGAATCAGCTGCTCTACCAACTGAGCTACGCCGGCACAGTAAAAAAATACCTACTTTG
>JASFGF010000292.1:0-4228 GCA_050123915.1 Desulfobacterales bacterium
TGGCACGGCACCCAAATATGCAGGACAGGACAAGGTGAATCCCGGTTCACTGATCCTTTCCGGGACTATGATGCTCGACTACCTTGGCTGGAAAGAGGCTGCGGACCGTATTCGCAAAGGACTGGCGGAAGCGGTTGCGAACAAACGGGTCACCTATGATCTGGCACGTCAAATGGAAGGTGCCGTTGAAGTTAAATGTTCGGAGTTTGCGGAGGAAATTGTTCGTTATTTATAACAATGAAACAGTCGATTGAGTTAAAATATGGAAGGCAAAAAATCCCCCTTCCCTTTCCGGGTCGAACAGATATTTTTCAAATCCATGAACCGGATAAAAAAATAACACCGTCCTTGTTCGCCACCAGGCTCCGTGATGAACTCGAACGCTTGAATCCGGATCTTTCAGACATAGCCATCGTTGTGGGCGACAAAACCCGGCTGTGCGGTTATCCTGAATATTTACCGGTTCTAATGGACACCCTGAAAAACGCCGGTGCTGATCCGGGTCGAATGACCCTGTTTATCGCCTACGGCACACACGCTTTTCAGACAGACAAAGAATGTCTCGAAGCATACGGGAGTGTCTATCAAAATGTTCCGTTCGTTCATCATGACTGTATGGATGACAAATGCTTTGTTAATTTCGGAACAACCTCCCGGGGAACATCGGTGCTGATTCGGCGCGATATTGTCGAAACCAATTTTTTAATCACCTTTGGTGCTATCTCTCATCATTATTTTGCCGGTTACGGCGGCGGCCGAAAGCTGATCTTTCCCGGACTGGGTCACAAAGCGTCGATCTATCAAAATCACGGATTGTTTTTGGATCAAGAACGACAAACCCTTTCACCATTTTGTCAATCGGGTATTCTGGATAAAAATCCCCTGGCAGAAGATTTGGCGGAATTTGAAACCTTTTGTCCTGCTGATTTGGCCATCCATGGCATGCTTGATAGCCGGGGACAGGTTTGTGATCTGTTGCCGGGTGCGGGAACCGGTCATTTTCGAAACGCCTGTGCCGAACACGGAAAACATTGTGAGGTTCGCGTCACCGGAGACTATGAGCTGGTCATCGCATCCTGCGGCGGGTATCCAAAGGATATCAATTTTATTCAAAGCCACAAAGCCGTTGAGCATGCTTCCAAATTTGTCCGTGACGGCGGCATGTTGATTATCCTGGCAGAGTGCCAAGACGGTGTGGGATCGAAAACCTTTTTACCCTGGTTTGAAATGGGCAATTGGAAAAATGCGTTTGACAAACTGGCCCAACATTATGAAGGAAACGGTGGAACAGCGCTTTCCATGATGTCCAAATTAAAAAGAATCAGAATTGTAATGGTCACCACATTAAGTGATTCTATCTGTAGAACCATTGGTGTTGAAAAAATCTCCATGGACCGGGCAAAGCTTCTGGTAAAACAATCCACCGGTCCGGTAGCCGCAATACCCAATGCCGGTATTTTGGTCAGGACCCCAGGATAGATGAGGGATAACGCCGAGAGATTTAACCCGGTTAGGATCATATCTCCTTGACATTCGGATGTTAAGACAATAACACATTAAGAAAATATTAAATGTTGAAAACAGATCAAAAGGAAATATTCATGGCTAAACCCAAGTTAAAAGCGCATTTAATAAATCCGGAATGGTGCAAGGGGTGCGGTATCTGCGTTCATTTTTGCCCAAAAAGTGTCCTGGAACTCAATGATAACGACAAGGTATTTCCAGCGCGCTCATTAGACTGTATCTGCTGCAAACTCTGTGAACTTCGGTGTCCCGATTTTGCCATCGAAATAGAAATCGAACAGGATGAACAATGAAAAAGGAAAACATAAAATTTATTCAGGGTAATGAGGCGTGCGTGGAAGGTGCACTTTATGCAGGGCTCGATTTCTTTGCCGGTTATCCCATCACCCCTTCAACGGAAATTGCCGAGCTTCTATCCCAGCGACTTCCCCAAAAGGGTGGCAAGTTTATCCAGATGGAAGATGAAATTGCATCCATGAGCGCCATTATCGGGGCATCCCTTACGGGCAGCAAAGTCATGACCGCCACCAGCGGCCCCGGCTTTTCTTTGATGCAGGAAGCTTTGGGATATGCCATCATGACGGAAATTCCCTGTGTAATTGTCAATGTTCAGCGAGGCGGACCTTCAACCGGCATTCCCACCCATGTAAGCCAGGGAGATGTGAACCAGGCCCGATGGGGAACCCACGGTGATCATGCCATTGTAACGATCACCGCTTCCAACCACCAGGATGTGTTTGAAACCACCGTGCATGCGTTCAATATTTCAGAGACCTACCGGACACCGGTGATCCTGCTGTATGACGAAGTCGTGGGCCACATGCGGGAGAAGTTGGTTATACCCCAAAAAGGAGAGGTCCCTCTGGTGGAACGACTCCGGACATCGGTGAAAGAAGGCGTGGATTATCACCCCTATCTGCCAAGGGAAGACGGACGCCTTCCCATGTCTGACTTCGGTGGCGTTCATCGATATAACGTCACCGGGCTGTTTCATGACATGTGGGGATTTCCCTCGGATAATCCCAAAATCGTCCATGGTCTTCTTCGACATCTGGTGGATAAAATCCAAAACAACGTCAACCAAATTGCCCGTTACAAAGAGTATTACTTAAAAGATGCGGAGATCATTCTGATTTCATACGGATCTTCCGCCCGATCGGCCAATCATGTCGTGTTCAGTCGAAGGCCCCGGGGCGAAAAACTGGGACTTTTGGAACTTCAGACCTTATGGCCGTTCCCCTATGATATTGTTCGGGAAAAGTGTGCCAATGCGAAATATATCGTGGTGGTGGAAATGAACATGGGCCAGATCATGCAGGAAGTCAGAACCGCCGTGGACCGGCCCGAGAAAGTCTTTCTGGCCAATCGTATTGACGGCGTTTTTATCACCCCCACAGATATCCGAAGTATTCTGCGGCTGATCCAGGGAAAAGGAGTGTAATTTATGGCAATAAAGGATTATATCAGGGAAAGGTTTTTTCCGCACATCTGGTGCCCGGGATGCGGACACGGGACCGTAATGAACAGTCTTTTAAGGGCCCTGGATTCACTTGGAATGAGCAAAAACGAAATCGTCATGGTTTCGGGAATCGGATGTTCGTCCCGTATTTCAGGATATGTCGATTTTCATACACTCCATACCCTTCACGGCCGTGCGCTGGCGTTTGCCACCGGCGTTAAAATGAGCCTGCCCGAGCTGAACCTCATTGTCCCCATGGGAGACGGCGACGCGCTGGCCATCGGTGGCAATCACTTTATTCATGCTGCCCGGCGAAATATCGATCTAACCGCCATTGTCATGAACAATCGCATTTACGGCATGACCGGCGGGCAGTATTCCCCGCTTTCCGGCTACGGAACCCTGGCCACCACAGCACCCTATACCAACATCGACCAGTCATTCGACACGGTTAATCTGGCAACCGCTGCCGGGGCTACGTTTGTTGCCCGAAGCACCACCTACCATGTTCAACAGCTGACAAAGATCCTAAAACAGGCCATTTTGCATGAAGGATTCTCTGTGGTAGAAGTCCTGACCCAGTGCCCGACCTATTTTGGAAGAAAGAACCGTCAAGGAAACGCAGTGGATATGATGGAGTCATACAAAAATAATACAACGCCCATCGGGTCAAAAGCCAAAAAAGAAAATCCAAACCTTATTGAAAGGGGCATTTTCGTTCAAGAAGAAAAGCCCGAATATTGCAGTGAATACGAAAAGATAATCAAAAAAGCGATGGCTTAGCTTAAAACATATAACCTTAATTTTGAGCTTCAGGGAAAAAGGATTAAAAATATGGAAAGATGCAGATTGGTATTTTCCGGATCAGGTGGACAAGGGGTGATCACGGCGGCTATTATACTTGCCGAAGCCGCTGTGCTCTATGAAAACATGTCCGCCGTGCAATCCCAGGTCTACGGTCCGGCAGCCAGGGGCGGTGCCACCCGCACCGACGTTATTATTTCCGAATCAAATATCAATTACCCCAAGGTCATCCAGCCCAATGTACTGGTCTGTCTAACCCAGGAAGCCTACAACCAATATTATCCCATCATTCGACCCGGCGGACTTCTGATTACAGACAACCGTTTTGTAAAAATTCAGAGAAAGGTCGATGCACTGCAAAAAGAACTGCCCATGTACCGCAACATAATGGAAACCATCGGAAAACCCATTGTGTTCAACATTTGTATGCTGGGTGCGGTG
>JASFGF010000293.1:0-4222 GCA_050123915.1 Desulfobacterales bacterium
CTGACAGTGATACGGAGTGGAATCTCGTAAGTCATCCCTCTGTGCATGCATTCCTGAACACTGTGTTTAACTTCGCCGAATCGATAAGATACAAATTCAAGAGAAGCAGTCCCGGTAAAATCCTTTATGGGGAACACAGACTTAAACACGGCTTGCAAGCCGATGTCTCTTCTTTTTTCCGGTGGAACATCCTTTTGCAAAAACCGATTGAATGATTCCTGTTGCACCGCGATTAGATTTGGAATATCAACAATCTTTGGTATCTTTCCGAAGCTTTTTCTTACGCGTCTGTTTGCCAAAAGCCTTTCCGACATGGCATCTCCAATGTGTAGATTGGGTTATAGATTGTGGGTGATGGGTTATAGGTTAAATCACCTAGGACCCATCACCCATCACCCATGATTTTATTTTTTTACTTTATTTCAACCTGAGCGCCGGCTTCTTCTAACTGTTCCTTGATCTTTTCGGCCTCATCTTTAGAAATACCTTCCTTGACGGGTTTGGGAACTTCATCAACCAAAGTCTTGGCTTCTTTCAGTCCCAGACCGGTAATTGCCCTGACCTCTTTGATAACCTGAATTTTCTTGTCACCAAATGTTGTCAGAATAACGTCAAATTCGGTCTTTTCTTCAGCTGCGGCTCCTCCGCCTTCAGCAGGAGCTAACGCCGCAACAGCCATAGGCGCGGCTGCTGAGACGCCAAATTTTTCTTCCATTTCTTTAACCAGTTCAGATAAATCGAGAACCGACATATTTGCTATAAATTCAATTACATCTTCTTTCGTAATCTCCGCCATTTTATATCTCCTCCAGTTTAACTTATAACATTTTGTATCTTTCGAACCATTTATTTTAATCCACAGCTTCTTTCTGTTCCTTGATGGCCTGAAGTACATTTAAAAACTGTACCGGAATGGCATTAAGGACCCGAACGAAACCGGTAGCAACACCGTTGGCTACCGAAAGGAATTGTCCCAGAAGCTCTTCTCGACCAGGAAGGGTCGATATCGTCTTGATTGCTTTCATATCAAGCACTTTACCGTCCATTACACCGGTTTTAATATCAAGCTGTTTATGCTCTTCTGAAAATTTTGTCAGCACTTTTGCCGGTGCAACCGGGTCATTGTAACTTAAGGCAATAGCACTCGGACCTTTAAAAGAATCTTTAATCAATGCGATATCGGTCTCTTCAGAAGCTCTGATAAGAAGCGAGTTCTTGACCACCTTATATTCAATTTCTTCCGCTCCAAGCTTCCTTCGCAAGTCATTTATCGTCGTAACATCAAGACCTTTATAATCTGTTACGATGACGACTTTTGACCTCAAAAACTTTTCATGCAGATCTTTTACAATCTCTTTCTTTTTATCTATCCGCACAAGTTCAAACACCTCCTTCCTTAATCTGTAAAAAACCGGAGGAACAACTTTTAAAAAAATGTCTCGGTAGGCCGGCATTGCCGATTAAACACAGATAAGTGAACCTACGGTCTTTGACAGAGATATTGATATTATTAACCTGTTGAGAAATAGACATCATCAATACAGGGTGACTAAGTTCTCAAAACAGGCATTCTCCAGCTCAAAATAAAATTTAGAATTAAAATCAGACAATTTCAGTGAGTTCAAGAATTTCTTAAAAATAAAATTACGCAAAAATCCTCTCGGTTTGGTTATGTTAGGGATGGTAGAATCAAGAGTATTAGATTCATCAAAGCAACGATATTATTTGATCAAATCCTTGACACTGGCCGCATCAATCTTAATGCCGGGTCCCATGGTCGTTGAAACGGCGATACCTTTCAGGTAGGTTCCCTTGCTTGAAGCCGGTTTGAGCCGAAGGATCGTGTCTAAAAATACAGATGCATTCTGCACGATCTTGTCTACGCCAAAAGAAACTTTACCCATAGGAACGTGGACAATGCCGGCTTTTTCAACCTTGAAATCAATTTTACCTGCTTTGATTTCCTTGACCGCTCTGGCCAAATCAAATGTTACCGTTCCGACCTTTGCATTGGGCATGAGCCCCCTGGGGCCGAGAAGCTTTCCTATTTTTCCCACAGTCCCCATCATGTCAGGTGTTGCAACGGCTTTGTCAAAACCGAACCATCCTTCTTTAATTTTTTCTATCAAATCATCGTTCCCGACAAAATCCGCACCTGCATCCAAGGCCTCTTGCTCTTTTTCCCCTTTAGCAAATACGAGGACCCTAACTTCCTTGCCAAGGCCATTGGGCAAAACGACAGTACCGCGAACCATCTGATCAGCATGCCTTGGATCGACACCAAGTCGAACCGCAACATCAATTGTTTCATCAAACTTAGCATACGATGAATCTATTGCTATTTTAACGGCTTCGTCGAAACTGTGTTTTACCTTTGTGTCTGTCTTTTTACACGATTCTAAATATTTTTTACCCCGCTTCGGCATGATCTTATGTCCACTCCTTTTTTAAACAACTTCAATCCCCATACTTCTGGCTGTACCGGCAATAATATTACAGGCAGCCTCCAAATCATTTGCGTTTAAATCAATCATTTTCTGCTTGGCAATCTCTTCAAGCTGCTGCCGTGTAACCTTACCAATTATGTCGCGCTTTGGATCACCGGCACCTTTTGCTATTTTTGCCGCTTTTTTTAAAAGCACAGATGCTGGTGGTGTTTTGGTTATAAAAGTAAATGATCTGTCCTGATATACCGTAATTACAACAGGTGTGATGATGCCTTCATCATTAGCGGTCCTGGAGTTAAAAGCCTTACAAAAATCCATTATATTCACACCATGCTGCCCCAGCGCGGGGCCAATGGGTGGCGACGGATTCGCCTGACCTGCTGCAACCTGCAGTTTTATCTGTGCCATAACCTTTTTTGCCATTTTTTCTTGTTGCTCCTGTCTTTCTGCTTGCCCCCGTAAAATTTCAAAAGGATCATTTAACGGAGGTCATTTGTCTGTAATACTCTGATTGGACCACAACTCGACAATTTGTTATTCGTTCGCTATCCGTTATCTGACGAATGGCCCTTTATTTAAATCATAGCTTTGTAACTTGCACAAACTCCAGCTCCACGGGCGTTGAACGACCGAAGATACTCACAAGAACTCTAATTTTACCCTTGTCAGGATTAACTTCATCAACGACGCCGTTAAAGTTTTTAAAAGGCCCGTCAATGACACGAATCTCGTCCCCGGTCTCGAAAAAATATTTTGGCTGTGGTTTAAGTTTTCCAGCCTCCATTCGATTTAATATTTTCTGGGCCTCATCATCTGATATGGGTGTTGGTTTCTCTCGACCACCAAGAAACCCGGTGACTTTGGCAGTATTTGTTACAATGTGCCATGTCTCATCATCAAGCTCCATCCTGACCAATATATATCCCGGATAAAATTTGCGAGACGATGTTTTCCGTTTACCTTTAACAAGTTCGACGATTTCCTCGGTAGGAACAATCACCTCACCGAATTTATCGGGCTGGGGAGAAGACGATATTCGCTCTTCCAGGGCGACCTTGACCTTGTTTTCAAATCCCGAATAAACATGGACGATATACCAATTTAGCGCCACTTTCTACTCTCCCCATTTTATTTTAGAACCACACGAATCAGGCTTGACAAACCGATATCCACCAGCCCGAGAAAAACAGATATTATCATTGTCAGAATAAGCACGACCACCGTTGAACCAATGGTCTGCTTGCGCGATGGCCATACAACTTTTTTTAGCTCCACCTTGACTTCTCTGAGAAACTGGAGCCCCTTATCGATGTACCCTTTGAATTTCCCCGGCTCGGTTCTTGTTTTTGTTAGCGATTTTTGTCTGGTTGAATAGGATTTTGCTTTTATACTTTTAACAGAGCCCGGTAATAAGTCAGTCTTCTTCGCAACAGCATCATTTGTTACCCCTTGCGACGCCGTCCCTTCGGCACTCGTCTGATTTTTTTTCTTTGCTTTTTGTTTTTTCTTTCGTTGTATACGTGCCATTATTTTTACAGGTTTGCTATTTCAATTTTTTGGCAGGCCAGGAGGGATTCGAACCCCCAACACCCGGATTTGGAGTCCGATGCTCTACCGTTAGAGCTACTGGCCTGCATATTACCGTTTCGAATACTCATGTTTTTAAATAAACGAACCATGTTTTTCAAACTGTCCCATAAAGAAGTCCATCATTTCGTTTCTTTATGTAAAGTATGTCTTCTGCAAAATCTGCAATACTTACTGAATTCCAGCTT
>JASFGF010000294.1:0-4190 GCA_050123915.1 Desulfobacterales bacterium
TTATTCGAAAGCTGAGAGAGATTTCCCATATAGAAATGATTCGATTCGGAACACGAACACCGATTGTATTGCCGCATCGAATCACCGACGGTCTCAAAAAAATACTCAGCGGTTTTCATCGGGTACCCATATGGATCAATACACAATGTAATCATCCCAAGGAAATTACCCAAAAGACGGCAGAAGCTGTTTACGACCTTCTCTCTTGCGGTGTGAATGTCGGCAATCAGGCGGTGCTGTTAAAAGGAATCAATGATGATGTGGAGACTTTTAGAAAACTGCATCAAAAGCTTTTGGCCGTTAGAATCCGGCCATATTATGTTTTTTACTGCGAACCTGCACCCGGAATCGATCATTTTCGCACACCGGTCGAAAAAGGAGCCGAACTTATTAGAGATGCACTGCGGGGTCACACGACCGGACTTGCCCAACCCATGTATGTCATTGCAACGAATATCGGTAAAATTCCTTTAATGCCCGATTATTATATTGTGGATAAAAATGAAAAAGAATATAAGCTGAGAAATTATCAGGGGCTTTACACAACCTGGCCGAATATTCCAGAATAGAAATGACCATCCACAACCGCATTATCACATTCCTAAAAACACACCATCGGGACATGTTCGCCCTCCTTGAAAAAATGGTTCGGATTCAAAGTGGAACTTACAACAAACAGGGTGTGGATCAGATGGTCCGTCTGATAACCTCCGCATTTCAATCCAATGCCGTCTCCTTTAAAGTGGTGGAACAGGATAGATTCGGAAATCATCTTGTTGTCAGATCCCTTTGTGAAAAACAGTTTGACAAACAGATACTTCTATCCGGGCATATGGATACGGTGTTTCCGGAAGATACCGAATTTAACTGGTACAAGGAAGAAAGCACTCACTGTTTTGGCCCGGGCGTCATTGACATGAAAGGCGGCCTTGTTGCAGGAATATTTGCGCTTAAGGCTCTGGACAATGAAAAACTTTTAACCCAAATGCCCGTTACATTTTTTTTTAACTCCGACGAAGAAATAGGATCTCCCAGCTCAAGGGATCATATTCAAAAGGAAGCCAGAAAGAGCGCTTTTGCCTTTGTTTTGGAAACCGGAGGGCGCAATGGAGAAATCGTTACCGGCCGAAAAGGAAACCTTTCTATTGAACTTAAGATCAAAGGAATTGCCGGCCATGCAGCATTTGCCGGCGAAGACAAAGCCAGTGCTATTGTTGAACTGGCCCATAAAATTATTGCCTTTGAATCTTTAAATGATCTGGATCGGGGAATCAGTGTCAATGTGGGCAAGGTCAATGGCGGGATAGGCCCCAATACCGTGCCTGAAGAGGCTTTGGCCCGTATCGATTTCAGGTTCACTGAAATTGCGGATAAAGAAGTTCTGGAAAAAAGCATATCCGAAATCACCAAGAACAAAGACATCCCCAAAACCAGCGCTCATTTTACCGTATTGAGTTCAAGACCTCCCATGCCGACCTCTGAACAGAATAAAAAACTTTTCAAAGCAGTCCAGGAAACAGCAGTATCCGTAGGATTGTCGATATCGGAAGAGTTCAGATCCGGGGTGTCAGACGCCAATCTGATTGCCGGAGAAGATACACCGGTCATCGACGGATTGGGGCCCATCGGCGCCATGGATCACAGTGAAGACGAATATATGATTAAAGCGAGCCTTACACAACGGTCGGTTTTAACGGCCTGCGCTTTAATAGACTGCTGGAAAAAATATGAGAAGGGTATTTTATTCTGATGAAGAAAGATATTAGAAAGCCATCATGCTCATCCTGTCGGCAGAAAGGGCGTCAGATCGTGAACATATTCTGTTAACACGTTGAACCCGCCGTCACTCAATGCTGAAATTGCCCGATCCTTATCTTCCAAACCGACTCTCATTACCAATTGAAAAACACCTGGATATTCTTTCTCCGGCCAGGTAACAAAACTGCGAATGCTGATATTCTTTTCTTTGAGAATTTTTGAAACTTCTGCAACAATCCCGATACGATCTTGGACCAGTACAGTAAACCGGGCACTTTTTTCACCAAATCCAATGGCACGAAGCAAAACTCCCATGACATCCGTGCTTGTAATAATCCCGACGAGCTTTTCAGATTCGACAACCGGCAGTGCATTGATTCTGTTCTCCTGCATGATTTTAGCAGCACGTTCAATGGTGGTGCCGGGAGATATGGTGATAATCTTTTTCACCATAATATTTTCAACGGTCAACTGGGTCAACAGATAGTTCAACTCATGAACACTGAGGGCGGTGGCTGGAGACGCCATGCTTTGTCTAACATCTCTGTCCGAAACAATGCCAACCAAATCACCGCTATTGTTAACCACCAATAGATGGTTAATCTTCTTTTCCTCGATGATCTCTTTGGCTTTGCGTAAGCTTGTATCCGGAGCTGCGGTTACAAGGTGTGTATGCATTATTCGGCCCACATACATAGGAACACCTCCTTTTGATAATGCAGACAGACGGAGAATAAAATCGCGTCACGATGTTATCCATCTGAGGCTGATGAATGAATCTCGTGCAAGCCACAACAGAAAAAAATTTCCGTCACACGGCACAGGCGGACACGTCCACGTTATTTCAACAAACCGATGGAATGCAAATTTAAATAATAACATCCCTGCTGTTTAAACAAAACCGATCTTCTTCGGTACAATCGACGGCAGATATAAAAAAATCCCTTTCATTTGATACCTGGTAAAGTTGAATGGCCTCTAGAATTTCGCAATCATTTGCGCACAATTCTTTAGGTTGATTTTTCCATTGACATTTTGCACATGGAGAAGAAATCATATGGCCTCCTCTGCTATGCTAAGATTATCAGGAAAATTCACATCTTTAACATCAAGTATCCAACATTAACCAACCTTCCTATAAACTTTAACCGGGGTTGGGAAATCAAGCACTAACACCCTTTCCCCCGGATTTCTTCTGTTCCTGAAAGACCTCACATTGTTTACACCAGTTTCGTATGTTCCCTTTCCGAAAAACTTCTTTACAAACTTCACGATAGTATTGCATTTCCGGATCTTTAGGGCATTTAATAAAAGATTTGCCCATCAACACCTTCCTTGTTCCTTGTTAATATTAACCCAAGTTTCGCACCTTTTAACTCAGTTGAAGCCTTATTTAGTGTCACTTGGGCAAGTCTTATTCTTGCCAATTTCGATAACGTTGGTGAATTGCGAATATTTTAAAATATCTTTGTATAAGATAAAATATCTTGTGTGTCAAGAAAAATATACCACAATATATTGAGATGTTAATGTCAATACAGGGTGTATTTTATAACATTATAGAGATTAGATGTTGGAAATCTGATGATGGACCTTCCGGTCATAGAAGATGATTGAAAAGATAGACAAGCTTCTAACAAAAAATCTGGATATGAACCTCGACAAACAGACCACTAGCTGTTTTTATCTTATCGTTATATTTTCTTAATTTCTTCCATTTTAATTTCAAGCGGTTTTAATTCGTCCTCTTTTCCCTTTTCGTGAAAACGTTTTTTTAAATTTTCCAATTCCTGTTCGAGGCGGGGCAATATTTCCTTTTGTATCATTTCCCGGACATCTTTTCCCGATTGCTTCATTTTTTCATAAAGATTCGCGAGTTCGTCCTCAAGTTTTTTAAATGCCTCGCTATCAGGGATCTTTTTTAATTCCTCTGCAAATTCGTTGAACTCTTTTCTGAAACTCTTCATTCCCTTTTCCAGGTCTTTTCCCAAACGTTCAATGATCACGGAAGATTTGTCGGAGCCTTCAAGAACGGTGTTGTTCTGTAATAATCTTCCTCCTTTAAGAATCTGGATCATTTCTACGGCACTTCGCCCATTGTTTTGCGGGTCTGAAATAATATAAAATCTAGCGTGCTCCGTGGCTGCATTCGTATAGGCTTTATAAATCATCAGTTCAACCAGATAATCCCCCTTCTTCGTATAGGTCACTTCACCCACTTTGCCGATTCGGTTTGTTTCAAAAATAAGGCCGTCGTCGGATTTCAACCCATCAATATGATCAAACCTGATGAACAGATTGAGGTTCTCTGCCTCGCACCCCAACCCAATCATTGATACAATCACCAGAATTGCTATTTTTTTAAGCATATATCCCTGAATTCATTTATTTTTATCTTTTTTCCGATATTTTTTCCCCGGTTTTCTCCTTAT
>JASFGF010000295.1:0-4190 GCA_050123915.1 Desulfobacterales bacterium
AACAACCATCTAAAACCTAACACTTAAAACATAAAACGTGATGAATTCGACTTTTTACGAATTCATCAAAGGATAAAATGTCATAATATCATAAACCGGCGCCGTCGGCTGTCAAGCCTCTCGATGCCTTCTTCTTTTGCCATCTGCAACGCTGTTTCATAATCCTTTTGCGACAAATAAACAGAAAGTTCTTTGACCTCGCCGGCTCGCCCGCAGGGTCTGTACTGCGGCATGATATTGACATAGGTATTCAAAGAAATTTTGCGGGCAATAAATCTCATGATTTCCCGGGTCCCCGAAAGTCCGGAAGGAAGCACCAGGTGCCTGAGTAAAACTCCACTATTGGCAATCCCACGGTCATCGGTGACAAGGTCACCCACCTGTCTATGCATCTCAATGAGCGCTTTTTGTGTTATTTCAGGGTAATCTTTGGCGTTACATGTTGTCTTTGCAATTTCAGGATCCCAGAATTTAAAGTCCGGCATATAAATATCGAAAACACCTTCTAAAAGTTTCAGCGTTTCTACAGAATCATATCCTCCGGTATTGTAGACCAAAGGAACCGAGAGCCCTTCGGGTATGGCAATTTCAACGGCGGAAAGAATCTGAGGAACAACATGGGACGGTGTAACGAAATTAATGTTGTGGCATCCTTTGTTCTGCAAATGAAGCATGATATCTGCCAACTGTTCGTTGGATATTTCCTCTCCGTGTTCAAGATGACTGATATCGTAGTTTTGACAGAAAATGCACAGCAGATTACAGTGTGTAAAAAAAATTGTTCCCGAACCATGGGTTCCCACCAACGGGTCTTCTTCGCCGAAATGCGCATTGAAACTTGAAACATATGCTTTTTCACCGGTTTTGCAAACACCGGCTTCACCGGCCAGCCTGTTTACCCTACATTTTCTGGGACAGAGTGTACAGGATTTTAAAATTTCGTAAGCTGTTTCAATCCTTTTGGCCATCAATCCTTTCTTGAAAGTGTCGATATAGGCAGGTCTAAACGTCGGCATTTTATTTACTCCCTGCTTATACTCAAGAGATCGCTTTGCGGATTGGGAACACGCTTTGTAAAACCTCTATTGAGGTAAAACATTATACCCCGATCATTGTCCCGCCCTGATAGACCAGAAAAGCCATTCCCCAAGCTAGCAGTGTACTGTATGAAATACTGAAAAGCATCCATTTCAACGATGCGGTCTCACGCCGAATGGCTGCCAGTGTTGCAAGACACGGCATGTATAATAATACGAAAACCATCATTGCCAAAGCCCCAATCGGCGTCATGCCGGATGATAATAAGGCATGTTTAAGGGCTTCGGAATCCTCTCGTTCATCAGCGGCATAAAGAATTCCCATGGTACTTACAACGATTTCTTTTGCCACAAAACCGGTAAGAAGAGCGACACTTCCACGCCAGTCGATACCGATGGGTGAAAAAATAGGGGCAATGACCTTGCCGATGCGACCCATAAAAGATTTTTCAGCCTTTTCAGCTTTTTTTTCTGTTATGAGTTCTGCAACGGCAACATCCCGTTTCTGTGTGAGTAAGGCCTTGTCAGATTCTTGGGCGGCTTCTATTTCAGTTTGAAAATATGTTTGGATCTGTTCTATTTCCAAGTCATAATTTTTGGAATAAGAAATGTTAAGCGGAAATGCAGAAAGCGTCCAGACGACAACCGAACCTGCAAGGATATAGCCCCCCATTTTTTTTAAAAATATCTTGCTTCGATCCCACATATGGATCAACAGGCTTTTGATCATCGGGATTCTGTAAGGTGGGAGCTCCATGACAAAAGGTGCATCAGCACCTCTTAAGAGGGTTGATCGAAAAAGACGACCGGTGATAATGGAAAGAACAATACCCAACAGATAAATGCCGAAGATGACGGTTCCGGCCTTGGCGCCGAAGAAAGCACCGGCCAGAATAATGTAAACCGGAAGTCTGGCGGAGCAGGACATAAAGGGGGTAATAAGAATGGTAAGGGTGCGATCCTTTTCACTTTCCAGGGTGCGGCTGGCCATAATGGCCGGAACGTTACAGCCGAACCCCATCAACATGGGGATAAAGGATTTCCCGTGAAGTCCGATAAGGTGCATGATCTTGTCCATGAGAAAAGCCGCTCTGGACATATAGCCGGTATCTTCAAACAAAGCGATACAAAAGAAGAGGATTAAAATATTCGGCAAAAAAATCATCACACTTCCCACACCTGCGATAACGCCGTTTATCAGAAAATCCTTAACCATATTGTCAGGAAGCACATGGGCCAGTAGGGTTGAGACCATATGAATGCCGCTGCTGATCCAGTCCATTGGATAGGCACCCAGGGAAAACGTCAACTGGAACATGGCCCAGATAAAAAAAATAAAGATTGGAAAACCGACAAACCGGTTGGTGAGGACGAGATCCACGTTTCGGGATATATCGACACGCTGTTGTGTTGATGTGGTAAGGACTTCCATGATGATCCCGGCGATAAATCCATAACGTTCATCCGTCATTACGATTTCCGGATCATCATCAAAACGATTCACAAGAAATTTCCGATGGTTGTCGATTTCTGAGAGAATATCCTCACCGATTTTTCCGGTTTTCTCTATGATGCGTTCCTTTACGATTTTATCATCTTCAAGGAGCTTTATGGCCGTCCATCGGATATTGTAGGGGATGGAATCTGCTGCATGGTTTCCGATAAACTGTTCCATTTTTGAAATGGAATCTTCAATGTCTTTGCTGTATTTTACTTTTCGCTTTTTAGGGATAACAGCATCCGATTCCGCCAATTCTATGGCCTTTTTTAAAAGCGTATCGATCCCTTTGTTTTTGTTTCCGATGGTAAAGACCACCGGAACAGCGAGAAGTTCGGAAAGTTTTTTATCGTCGATTTTGATCCCACGGGTTCGGGCAACATCGGCCATGTTCAGGGCAAACAAGACTTTGCAGTCGATCTCTCTCAATTGGGTTGCCAAATAAAGACTGCGTTCCAGGTTGGAAGCGTCGATGATATCGATGACAACATCCGGCCGTTCATCCAAAATAAAATTCCGTGCAACGATTTCTTCAATGGAAAAGGGGGTTAAACTGTATGTTCCGGGAAGATCGATAATTTTCAAATCATACCCGGATTTATGTATAGAGCCTTCTTTTTTTTCAACAGTGACCCCCGGCCAGTTCCCCACTTTCTGACGGGTGCCGGTGATGTTGTTGAATATGGTCGTCTTGCCTGAATTCGGGTTGCCGGCAAGGGCTATTGAAAGGCGTTTTTTAATCATTACAAGTTATTACTTCACATTTTCAACGGTAATTTGTGCAGCTTCTTCAACGCGGAGTGATACATGATAACCTTTGACAATCAATTCCACAGGATCTTTCAATGGCGCATATTTTTCAACATGAATTCTTGTGCCTTTGAGAATGCCCATTTCGAGAATCCTTCTGCGCAAAGCGCCGTTTCCGCCGACGCGCACGACAGTTGCGGTCTGCTTTTCTTTCATCTCACTTAACAACATAAGCCCATCTCCATATTCAGCTTCTAACCGGTTCTACCAGTATTTTTTGGGCCAAACCGCGCCCTAAAACGTATCGATTGTAGTCCACAGCAACCACCATTTGTCCTTTATTAAGGTTGGTAATGATGTCGATCTTATCTCCAACCCTTAAGCCCATGGATAATAATCGCATGCGTGCGGAGGCGCCTCCGGTAAATTCTTTGATTTCAAGCTGTTCACCCTGTTTGGCGTGAATCAATGGCATGAGCTGTATATGATCTTTGAGGCATTTGGAACAGATGCCGTAGATTTCCATCTTGTGCTGAAGCATGTGAAAATTATAAGCCGCAGCGATCTGGGCCTGCATATTTTCGATTTGTTCGTCTTCGAACTCGTAAATATGTTTACATTTTGTACAGATCATATGATCATGATGCTGACCTAAATGTCGATGCTCGTAACGCACTTCTCCATTGTAAAATCTATTTTTACTGGCAAATCCGAATCGACACATCAGCTTTAACGTATCCCTGACAAAATCGGGTGTAAATGTATATCCGCTTTCATTGAGAAGCTCAATCAACTCGCTGACGGTAAGGTGGCGTTCAGTTTGAAGAAAGACGTCAAGGATCTTAAATCGATCTTCGAACGCATCAATATTTTCCTGCTTAAACAGTTTTTTAAACTGTTCTTTT
>JASFGF010000296.1:0-4184 GCA_050123915.1 Desulfobacterales bacterium
CTTTTTATCTGATCTTGTCCGGTGCCTTGATATCCCTGTTCAAATCGATTTTATACGCGTTTTCAGTTATGGATCCGATGTGTCTTCTTCTGGAGAGATCCATTTAACCAAGGACATAGAGGTGGATATAAAAGATAAAGATGTCCTCATTGTAGAGGATATTGTGGATACGGGCTTGACTTTAAAATATCTTATTGATTATTTGAGATCTTATCATCCAAAGACGATCAAGGTGTGTGTCTTTATTGACAAACACGAGCGCCGTGAGGCAGATATTGGGATCGATTATTGTTGCCATGATGTGGCCAAAGGGTTTCTTGTTGGTTATGGCCTTGATTATAATGAAGACTATCGGTATTTATCCGGAATTTATCACCTTAAACTATAACCATTGGGGTTTACTATGATTATTACCTGTAAAGAATGCAACGCAAGTTTTAAATTGGATGAAAATCTTTTAAAGCCGACAGGTTCAAAAGTTCGTTGCTCGAAGTGTAACGAGATTTTCACGGCATATCCACCAAAGATTTCAGAAGAGATTGAAGCACCTATTGAAATGGAATCAGATGCTGAAGATCAAAAAGTTACAGAGGACCTCGATGTCGACAAGAAGGAAATGACGGACCCGGATGAACTTGATTTTTCGGACATGGACACGTTAATTGACGACGACGAAGCGTCGGAGAGTGAAGATATAGCGGGTGAAGACACTGAGGAACTCGAGCTGGATCTTGACCTGGATATGGCGCCTGAAACGGACATAAAAAAAGAGGATCTTGAGGCTGAAGTCGACCAAGAAGAGCCGGGCGAACTTGATCTATCCGATCTGGAGAACCTTCTTGACGAGGAAGAAGCCGCAACAAGTGACAGCACAGCGGATGAAACGGTTGAAGATCTGGATCTTAAAATTGAGTCCGAAACTGATGTGCCGATGGAAAAGACGCCCCCGAGTACTGAACCAGAAGAGCTCGATGAACTCGATCTATCCGATCTGGAAGAGATTCTGGATTTAGATGAACCCATGGCCGAAGAGGAATCCGTACCAGATGATATTGAACTCGAATTGGATATGGAGACGGAACCCGAACTCGAAAAAGCGCCGGAAGATGGTGAAATCGAAGATCTTGAAGAAGTAGATCTATCCGAAATAGAGAAAATGCTTGAAGTAGAAGAAGAAACAGAAGCCAGAGAGGAACCTGTCGAGAAAGAACTGGAACTTGAATTGGAGGTGGAAGAAGCACCTGCTGATACCCCGATGCCCGAGGATTCCTCACAAGTTGAAGTATATGAACTTGATGAAGCTGACGATACCGTGGACGAACCCGAAACGGTGGAGGCTGCTGCAACCGAGGAGATGGCGACGGAATTTGAAGTTGGAGAAAGTGAAGAGGAGGACCAGATAGAAGAAGACGTCGTCGAAGAAGAGCCTCTGATAGATGAAGCGACACTTGCCCCCAAAAAACGCGTCAGCAAACCGCTTGTCGTTCTGCTAATTTTAGTATTATTGGCGGGTGGCTCTTACGGCACTTATGTCTTGCTTGATTTTATGAATATTGAAATCCCCTTTATCAGCAAAATTCCTTTTATCAGCGATTATATCAAACCCGAAGTTTCCGATCCTGCCGGCAGTCTCAAAATAGACACTTTGGATATAAACAGCAAATTTTTGCTCAATGTCAAGGATGGCAAACTTTTTGTAATAACCGGCCGAGTTAAAAACGGATATTCAGATGCTCGTAGTTTTATCAAAATCAACGGCAGATTGTATAAAAAAGGAAAAATTCTTGCCCAGACAGAAACGGTTTTCTGCGGGAATATTTTGTCGGATATTGAGCTTTCCAATATGGAGCTTGAAGCTATAAAGAAGCGACTTTCAAATCGTTTCGGGGATAATAAATCGAATATGCAGATCAAACCCGGAGGAGAGATTCCGTTTATGCTTATATTTTCGAATCTGCCGGAGGATCTCGAAGAATTTTCCATTGAGGTGGGGGGGTCGACTTCAGCTTCAGGATGATTGATAAAAACCAAAGTTTTTGACTTGACTTGGCAAATCCGAGCTGTTAAAAATTTCGTTTTTCGTATAGGAAGTGCCATGGCGATGTAGCTCAGATGGTTAGAGCATACGGCTCATATCCGTAGTGTCCGGGGTTCAATTCCCTGCATCGCCACCAAAGGTAATTAAAAGCCATAATCTTATGGGGTTATGGCTTTTTTGTATTTTGGGGAACTGATATAAATGCGTGTGTTGCCTTTCAGAAAGAAGCTCGGATACAGAATCGGATAAATATTATAATCGTTTAAGAAACAGGTGCTCTGGAAAGTTGGGAGGTGGTATTAATAGGCAAAAAAACAGGGTGACCCTACTGGATCACCCTAAGCAAAGGTTATGAAGATAGGTTGACCATCCTACAAAGCCCTTGCCAATAATGAGACCTCCTTAAACGCCGTTGTTATATCCTGTGCACATTTATTTCGGCTTAGAAAACCACGTCTCTGGCTAGGATTCTTTACTATTAATTATAATCAGGGTATGGATATTCAAATACCATATGTCTCTTTTTTGTATATTCTTTATTCTCCATGCACTGAATAGTGATCCAAATGTTACTATTATATCCTCGATAAGGTTTTGTTTCCTCATCTTCGCCAGTCATCCTGCCATAACTAACCATTCGTCTTTGCCCTTCTATACAATCCAAAAAATCTGCCTTCACGTTCTCTTTTGTCATTCTTTCTTTAAAAAAAACATATGTATGATTAGCCGGTAAAGACATTAAGGTTTTATCTTTTGCAGGATCTACACTTTCCTTATCTTCAGCACCTGCATAACAAACAGGCATAAAGACCAAGATTATAACTGCTGATAATATTTTCTTTATGGTCTCATCTCCATTTAATAATGGCCACTTCGATGGTTTGAGTCGTATAAATGCCTGTGTTGTCTATCTGAAAGAAGGTCGGATACAGAAACCAGTTCAAATAAAGGCCCCTTTTTATTGAGCTCTTGTTTGAAATCATAAAGGGCTGCCAGGGTGGAAAGGTGAGGGTGTCCGATGCCGATGGCTGACCCATGATTTAAGGCATATTGCTTTAGATGTCTGAGTTGCTGGCGGACAAACCGTATATCGGGGGACGTGTCCAAAAAAACGTTTCTCGGTGCGGTCCTCATCTTCAACCGTCTGGCCATTTTGTAAGCTTGTGAATGACTGCTCGTCAAACTGTCCACAAAAAAGAGATCCTTTTCTTTGATGATCTTCAATGCCTCCACGACTTTGCTGGAACTAGATGTAAACCTGGAACCCATGTGGTTATTCACGCCCGTTGCCTGGGGAATTTGTGAGAGGTTTTCTTGGATAATTTCTTCAATTTCGCGGTCCCCATAAGAAATATAGAGGGCCCCTGGTCCAGGGTCGGCTTCATGACTGTAGGGTTCCATGGGCTGATGGAGCATGATTTCCTGTCCTTGTTCGTATATTTCCTCGGCAAGAATATCGGAGTACTGTAATTTGGGGAGAATTGAAAATGTCATTGGCATTTTCAAGTCCAAAAACGCCTGGGCTCGGGAGATACTGTTTCCGATATCGTCAATGATAAAAGCGATTCTGGGACTAAATTCAGATAAAGACAATTTTTGCATTGGGGGGGTGTTGATTGGAAAGATACGCCGTTGTCCTGCTTTTGCATTTGAAAAGAAATTCAGTCCAAACAGAGCGCCGGAAAGGTACGTAATGCCTTTTAATAGGAAAAGTCTGCGATGGCACTGTTGTTTTTTCTGTTCCTGATTCTTTTCCGTCATATTATAGGAGTACATACAACCTATAGATATATACGTCAAGTAAAAACACTATATATTGTGAAATAAGAAAAGAAAAAATTAAGCCCTTATCCATAGAGAATAGAGAGGCAGCCCCGTTTAAATTAACAATTTGAAATAACTTGACATCAAAAATGATTGTCAGTATTGAAAATATACAAGCGAGCATTAACCATCAATTGATTATGTTTCTAACGTAATACGAATAAAACAGATACCGTCCATTGCTGCCAGTTTTGTAAAAACTGGCAGCAATGGACGGTATCATTGGGGCTCTATGTTTTTTATTGTTTTCCAGCTTGAAAATATTGTGGGTTGTAATATAATCATAAAGTGTAACATAGATTAAGCGGTTCAAGGTTTCAGG
>JASFGF010000297.1:0-4178 GCA_050123915.1 Desulfobacterales bacterium
TGGACCGGAACCTGGCCGTAAAAGCGGCTTCTTCGTTTTGGGCAAAGATTAAACAGTTGAGGTGGTATTCTTTCATCGGAATGCAGAAAAGGGTGGCCAGAACCTTATCACATATCATTACGGTTTCAAAAAGTTCCATGCATGACATCGGCAGGGATTTTAACATACCGCAGCAGCGGTTTAAAGTCATTCCTAATGGGATTGATACGGATCTGTTTCATCCAATTCCCGAAATTAAAAGAGAAAAAAATCGTATCATTGTCACCAGCAGTGCCGAGACGCCCTTAAAGGGCCTCCATTATCTACTCGAGGCGGTGGCTGAAATCTCCTTGACTCGTAAAATCAAACTCGTTGTCGTCGGCACAATGAGAAAAAACGGTGAGATTGAAAAACTTTTAACAAAACGGGGTATAAAAGGGTGTGTTACATTTACGGGCCGCATCGGAAATGATGACTTTGTTCGACACTATGCAAAGGCTTTTCTCGCAATTGTTCCGTCTGTATATGAGGGATTCGGTTTTCCTGCAGGAGAGGCCATGGCGTGCGGCCTCCCGGTGATCAGCACCACAGGCGGGGCTTTGCCCGAAGTGGTGGGAAATGCCGGAATACTGGTTCCACCCGCAAATCCCAGGGCGCTGGTTAAGGCGATTCTGACCCTGATGGATCATCCTGAACAGGCTGAACAAATGGGGCATGAAGGTTTTAACCGGGTTCGAGATCGCTTTACATGGAAGAAGACGGCTGAAATGACCGTTGAGGCTTACAGGGAGACCATTCGTGATCACCGTCGACCTTAACCGGATTTGCATGTCTGACCCGAACCGTTTGGCCGGTTGCCGGATACTGGATATCGGGTGCGGAACAGGACGGCATACCTGTTCTGCATTTAGAATCCCGAAAGTTGTTGCCATGGGGATAGACATTAACTTTAATGATGTCGTTGAGACAAAAAAAAGGCTGAATACGCATCAAGAGCTTGAGGACCATGGGGGAGGCGAATGTGGAGTTTCTGTTGCCGATATATGTGCGCTTCCATTTAGAGATAACTTTTTTGATCTGGTCATCTGCTCGGAGGTTCTGGAACACATCCGGGACCACAAAACCGCGGTCTCTGAAGCTGTCAGGGTATTAAAGCCGGGCAAGACCCTTGCTGTCAGTGTTCCACGATATCTTCCGGAGCGGATCTGTTGGGCACTTTCCGATAATTACCACACTGTCCGTAACGGGCATGTTCGCATATATAAAAAGAAAACGCTGGTTGATCTTTTGGAAAGTGCTGGCCTGGCTCAATGGGGATTTCATTTCGCCCACAGCCTTCATGTGCCTTACTGGTGGATGAAATGCCTTGTCGGACCTGAACGTGAAGATTGTAGACCGGTCAATGCGTATCACCGTCTTCTGGTATGGGATATGATGAAAAAACCATGGATCACGCAGTTTTTAGACAAAATGCTCAATCCCATCCTGGGGAAAAGTATGGTGCTGTATATGAAAAAAGAAAAATGATTAATTTTGGAGATTCGGAGGGCTATCCTGGTAGTTGCAGCGTTGAAGTATTCCTAAGGTTCTGATCATGGGTATTTCTTTAAAAAGACCCGATGCAACGGCCATTTTGTAAATGTGATAGGGTGCCTGGCCGCCTTTTTCAGGGTCTTTGAAAATATCGTGGATCAGTAAATACCCGTTTGGCATGATGTGGCCGGCCCATGCGTTATAATCCGTGTATGCCGCTTCATAAGAATGGCCGCCGTCGATAAAGACCAGGCTAAGGGGCGTTGTCCATTGTCGTGCCGCCACTTCGGATTTGCACACCATGGGGACCACCGTATCCGAGAGGCCGGCGGCTTCAATTGTCTTTCTGAATGCTTTGAATGTATCCACACGGGAGGTTTCATGATTGAAAAGTTCGGGGTCGAAATATTCTTCCCCTGGCTGTTGCTCCTCAGAACCTTGGTGGTGATCGATGGAGAAAAGGATACCGCTGTTATTTTTGCAGGCGGAGCCGATATAGACGGTTGATTTACCGCAGTAACTCCCGATTTCCAGACAGGGTCCATAACGACTGGCTTCCAGTGCGATATCATATAAAGCCTTACCTTCATGGACATCCAGAAAACCTTTAATGCTATTTATCAGTTTTTCATCCAGCTTCATGTTCAGACTATATATAAAAATCCTTCGTTTAAACTGAACTCAAAATTATTTGTCCAAGAAAGCCTCTCGAAAACTTTTATGAAATTTTAGCCCGGATATTTCACGTGTGCGAGACGTTCATTTGCAAGGCATTGAAGGGCGCAGCCGTAGTTTTGTCTACTGCAAGCCCTTCATAACACGGCAAATGAACATCTCGCGCACGCCCGCAGGGTGAATTTTCATGAAATATTCGGGCTAGGGAATATCCTCATACCCTTTAACCAGAACTTCCCTCGGTTTTGCTCCGTCCGGCGGGCCCACAATGCCTTCTTTTTCCATCACTTCAATAATACGGGCTGCCCTGTTGTAACCGATCCGCAAATGGCGCTGAATCATGGATATGGAAGCCTGTCCTGTTTTTGTAATGAGTGCTACGGCGTCATCATATCTTTCGTCATATTCTGTTGTATCAGAGTCTTCTTCTTCCTTTGGCGGTGCTTTAAGGATGGTCTTGTCGTATTCAGGCGTTTTTTGATTTTTCAAAAATCCGATGATTCTTGAAAGTTCTTCTTCAGAAATAAAAGCGCCATGTATACGCTGGAGCTTAGCGGTGCCAGGTGGGAGAAAAAGCATGTCTCCGTCTCCCAACAGATTTTCAGCACCATTCGTGTCGATGATGGTTCTGGAATCAGTTTTAGAAGATACCTGGAACGTAAGACGGGTTGGAAAATTGGCTTTAATGATTCCGGTGAGAACGTCTACAGAAGGCCGCTGGGTGGCCAGTATCAAATGAATGCCTCCGGCCCTTGCCATCTGGGCAAGGCGGGTCAAGGCGAACTCTACGTTTCTTGAGGCCGACATCATCAGATCGGCAAGCTCATCGATGACAATGACAATATAGGGCAGTTTTTTCAATGACGGGTCTTTGTTGGGATCTTTCTCCTTTTCGATTTTCTGGTTGTACTGCCTTATATTTCTGGATTTCTTTTCCGACAAAAGTTCATACCTTCTTTCCATTTCCCGGACAGCCCAGAAAAGGGCATTGGTCGCTTTTTTTACGTCGGTGACCACCGGAGTAATCAGGTGCGGTATTCCGTCATAACTCGACAGTTCAATCCTTTTGGGATCGATCATGATAAGTTTTACTTCATCAGGGATCGATTTGTACAACAGGCTGCAAATCATGGCATTTAAAGCCACACTTTTACCGGTTCCAGTTGCACCGGCAATGAGAAGATGAGGCATTTTGTCGAGTTCTGCCACTACGGGATTTCCGATAATGTCCCTGCCGAGACAGATGGTTAATTTTGATTTTGATTTCTCAAAGGCACTCGAGGCGACGATCCCTCTGAATCTAACAAGCTCTCTCGAGGTATTGGGGAGTTCGATTCCAATGACGGCTTTTCCAGGTATCGGGGCAACGATTCTGATGCTGGTGGCTCTAAGTGCCAGCGCAAGGTCGTCGGTAAGATTGACGATTTTGTTTATTTTAACCCCAGGGGCAGGTTCGTATTCAAAGGTGGTGATAACAGGCCCGGGAGATACTGCAACCACCTTCCCATTGACATTGAAGTCATCAAGTTTTTTTTCAAGCAGTTTCGACTGCATGCTTAAATTTTCATCATCAGCAGATGAGAGTTCTTCTTTAAAATTGTCCAACAGATTTATGGAAGGAAGCTGAAATCCAGAATCGCTTCGCATAAAATCAAAAACTTCCTGTCGCGGAACGGGAGCTTCCTTTATCGGCCGGGGTTTTGGAGATTTGATGGTTATTACCCGTTTTTCTTTGATGGACGTCTCTTTTTTAGTTTTTGAATGTTTTTTTGCTTTTTTCCGTTGTTCTCTCCATTTGATGAATAGGGTTTTCAATCGATCTGCTAAAAAACGAGCGGTTTGCCAAGACTGTCTCGAAAATTTTACCATGGAAAAACCAGTGGCGAGTATCAGGCCGATGATCCATAAGAGGACCAGAATAATCGCTCCACCCATGGTATTTGAATATTTCACGAGAAATGATTTTAGGGGAATTCCAATAATGCCGCCGG
>JASFGF010000298.1:0-4162 GCA_050123915.1 Desulfobacterales bacterium
TGATTTAGGTTATCAAAAATTTAAATATTATAGGGTCAGCAGAATCGGCACGATATTAGAAGCTATCTCAAAATAATCTTTTGGCCCAACCTCGGCGTTGAAGCCTCGTTTTAAGTCCTCGACATACTTGAGTATGCGTGTCAAAGATCCCGTCAGCAGTCGGGGCGGGTTAAAACTCGGCTCCGCCTTTTTGTCCCGCTGGGATTTAGCAGGGGATCTTGAACCAAAATCTTTATTTTGAGATGACTTCTATAAACATTTTAAATGGCACCAGATATGTTAATCTACAACTTTAATAAAAGCTGATAACGATATAATATTAAAAATACATTTTGCCTGGGTGGCGGAACTGGTAGACGCAAGGGACTTAAAATCCCTCGGTCCTTAGTGGCTGTACGAGTTCAAGTCTCGTCCCGGGCACCAAATCATACCAGGGGTTATTGTTATTATAACAATGACCCCTTTTTTATTAAATTGAGCGTTTTAAATTGTGATCATTTTGTTCGATTTATATTTGTCGAATCGATGATGTGTTCAAGGCTCGATATTTATAATACACTGGAACAATTTGAAACGCTCAATTTATGTTTGAATAATAAATGGATATTGGTGAACAGATCTTTTATAACTTATTGTTGATTTTGGCTTTAAAGTTAGATATAGAGATTTTGGAAAAAAGGATTACCGGAGAAAAGTATGCCTCAATGTGTCCTTCTGAATGCTGACTATACCTTTCTGAATATGGTGAACTGGAAACGGGCAATGTGCCTCATGGCAAAAGGGAAGGTACAGGTCTTAAAACATTCTGAAAAAATAATAAGAACTGCAGAAGGCCTTGCCATTAAAATTCCTGCGGTCATGCGTTTGATGAAACTTATAAGAACGCTTTACATAAACAGGGTGCCTTTTAGTAAAAAAAATGTCCTGATCAGAGATGGGTTCAAGTGTGCATATTGTGGAAGCCATTATGGAAAACTTACCATTGATCACATTACACCAAGATCAAGGGGCGGCAACACCACTTTTGAAAACTGTGTATCTTCCTGTAAGTCATGTAACAATAAAAAAGGGGGAAGGACACCTTCGGAAGCCCGTATGTACCTTAAAGTGAAAGTGTATCAACCAACGATTGCGGAGTTTTTAAGACTGAAAGTCAGAAAACTCGGCATCAACGAAGTATTGAAGGATTTCGGGATATACTAAGATTAATTTTTTATATTCTACCATCCTCGGCCTAAACGAAGAAGCCCGGACAATATCGTGTTCGGGCTTTTTAGTGTAAGACAAAGTTGATATGTGCGTTTATATTTCCTTGACAGAAAATTGTTTTATAAGTAGCTTTCAAAATTTAAGCCTAATGATCATAAGCAAAATGATGAAATAAACATTTGATGGCAACTCTTCTATATCCTTTTTATCACAAGCGGTTTATAGCAGAGATAAAGCCGGTGTTTTTCAAAGGATTCAAGCTGAGGTTTTAATAAAGCCGGTTTTGGAGGTTATATGGACTATAAAAAAACGCTCAACCTTCCCAATACGAAATTTCCTATGAAAGCCAGTCTTGCAAAGCGCGAGCCCGATCAGTTGAAGTCGTGGGATGAGCATCGATTATATGAAAAAATCAGACAAGCTTCCAAAGGTCGTGAATTATTTATTTTGCACGACGGGCCACCCTATGCAAACGGCCATATCCATATTGGCACGGCGCTTAATAAAATTTTAAAGGATTTTATTGTTCGTTCCCGACAGATGGCTGGTTTTGATGCTGTTTATGTTCCGGGCTGGGATTGTCACGGACTTCCCATTGAGCACAATGTTGAAAAAGAACTGGGTCCCAGGAAGCTAAAAATGTCTCAAGGTGAGATTCGCAGGCAGTGCCGGGCTTATGCTGAAAAATATATTGATATACAGCGGGAAGAGTTTAAACGACTGGGGGTCATGGGTGAATGGGAAAACCCATATTTGACCATGAATTACGCATACGAAGCCACGATTGCCCGTGAGTGTAATAATTTTGCAATGGAAGGTAGTCTTTTTCGAAGTAAAAAACCGATATACTGGTGCTGTAGCTGTAAAACGGCCCTTGCTGAGGCAGAAATTGAATATCATGATGAATCATCACCCTCTATTTTTGTAAAATTTTTGTTTCAGGATGATCTAAGTCGCAAGATTAACGGTCTGGCTGACAAGAAGGTATTTGTGATTATTTGGACAACAACGCCCTGGACGATTCCGGCGAACCTGGCCATTGCCCTTCATCCGGAGATCGTTTATGCAGCTGTCGACACAAAAAATGGTGAAGTACTTATTCTGGCAAAGGAATTGGTAGAAGATTGCATGAAAACTTTTGGGTTTTCAGACTTCTCCATACTCGCTGAGATTAGTGCTGAAGAACTTGAACGAAAAAGATGTCGCCATCCGATATATGACCGTGAATCATTGATCATTATTGGGTCTCATGTAACGCTTGACGCCGGAACAGGCTGCGTTCATACCGCTCCCGGTCACGGGCGTGAAGATTATGAAGTCGGACTCTTATATGATTTAGATGCGTATTCTCCGGTAGATGACAGCGGATGTTTTACCCAAGAAGCCGATTTCTTTGGCGGCCAATTTGTCTTCGAAGCCAATTCGAATATCGTGGCCCATCTCGACAAAAATGGCGCTTTGATTGCCCAGGAAAAAATGGAGCATTCTTATCCCCATTGTTGGCGTTGCAAGAAACCGGTCATTTTCAGGGCCACGCCTCAGTGGTTTATCTCCATGGACAAAACAGAATTGAGAAAAAATGCTTTAAAAGAAATCGACAGAGTGAATTGGATTCCACATTGGGGAAAAGAACGAATTTACGGCATGATTGAAAATCGGCCGGACTGGTGTGTTTCAAGACAGCGGGCATGGGGCGTTCCCATCGCTATTCTTTATTGCGAGAAATGTCACGCGATGTATCTCAATTCGGATATCATCGACCATATCTATACGTTGTTTGAGGAAAATGGCGCTGATATTTGGTTCGAAAAAGATGTAGAAGAACTGATTCCTGCAGATGCCGTATGTCAAACATGTGGCAACAAGGGGTTCATTAAAGAAGACGATATTCTGGATGTATGGTTTGATTCCGGTGTCAGCCACGCAGCGGTGCTCGAACAACGGTCGAACCTTAAATGGCCCGCAGATCTCTATCTGGAAGGCAGTGACCAACACAGAGGATGGTTTCACAGTTCACTTTTAACGGCAGTGGGAACAAGGGGAAGCGCCCCTTACCAATCTGTTTTGACGCATGGATTTGTCGTTGATGCTGAAGGCAAAAAGATGTCCAAGTCTCTTGGTAATGTCGTGGCACCTGAAGAAGTCATTAAAAAGCATGGCGCTGAAATCCTCCGTTTATGGGTATCTGCATCTGATTACAGGGATGATATCCGTATTTCTGATAATATATTAAAGCAGTTGAGCGACGCCTACAGAAGAATAAGAAATACCAGTCGATTCCTGTTGGGTAATTTGTATGATTTTGATTCAAAAAAGGATGCGGTTTCTTATGACAAGATGCCAGAACTGGACCGATTCGCGCTGCACAGGCTTCAGGAGTTGGTTCAAAGAGCACACAGAGCTTACGATACATATGAATTTCATATTATTTACCATACCCTTTATAACTACTGTATCGTCGATCTTTCTTCGTTTTATCTCGATATCCTCAAGGACCGGCTGTACACGTCACCATCGAAATCCAGAAAAAGAAGAAGTGCACAAACTGTTATAAACATTATATTGGATACCCTGGCCAGGCTAATGGCCCCGATACTTGCATTTACGGCAGAAGAAATATGGAATTTCTTGCCGGGCCGTAAAATGAATTCGGAGAGTGTTCATATGGCGTCGTTGCCGGTGGTTAATGAGGCATGGATGGATGAACAATTGGCAGAAGAATGGAAGAAAATCATTGAAGTTCGAGGCGAAGTAACAAAAGCACTTGAAGAGGCACGAGTAAATAAAGTCATCGGACATTCTCTGGATGCAGCTATTACCATTTATGCAGATGGTGACCTGTACGAGATTCTTGAAAAGTATAAGAATGAATTAAGAACGATATTTATCGTTTCGAATGCTTCTCTGATAAAAGAAGATAAGCCCGACGGAATATATATAAGTCTTGATCTTG
>JASFGF010000299.1:0-4160 GCA_050123915.1 Desulfobacterales bacterium
CCTATAGCTTCACGGCTTCACCGTTGTAAACAACCGCCCCTCTTTTTGATTTACGATTCCCCGTTCAAGAAAACCATCGAGAATCTTCCGGTATTTTGTTTCATAGGCGTTGTCAAAATAAAGATCCACAGTTTCTTTAAACCACCAGGTTTCCATCAAATGATCGAAAAATGTATCTGCCTCAACGGTTTTGTGCATCATCAAGGTGTAAACCATGATCTTTTTCAATAGATCGGTTCCCACGCGTTCCGGGTGTTTTAAGTACAGGTCGATTTTGTCTTTGCATAAAGACAGAGCGTCTTTAAATCGGGTAAAGGGTTTGCCGTGTCCGGGATAAACCCGGTCGACATCAAGGGATTCTATCTTTTCCAAAGATTCTTTCAGGGAAAATAAAGCCCGGCTTCCTTCGATGCGAATGGTGATCACCGGCAGATCGTTTTGCCAGAGGGTGTCCGAAGATATAAGAATCCTTTCTTTTGGGTGGTACAGCACGATGCCGTCCGCTGAATGCCCGGGTGTGTAAATCACCTGGAATTCATGGGGACCTATAGAAATGATGTCGCCGTCTTCAAGGGCCTGGGTGCAGTTGAAAAAATCAGCCTTCTGATTGTAGTATGACCACCAGGTGGACCAGTCATCTTTGGTGTCGATAAAATATTTTCCGATTCGATGCATGGCAATGTCGCAGCCGGATCGCTGTTGAATGATCCGGTTTCCACCGATGTGGTCGCAGTGGCAGTGGGTGCTGATGATCTGGCGGACATCCTCTATGCTGACCCCCAGTGACGTGATCATTTTTTCGGTAACGTTGAAATCGGAAACATATCCGGTGTCGATGAGTACGGGATGTTCGGCACGATACACAAAATGATTGGCGTTGAGGTATCCCCTTTCGACAAAGAAAAGGTCTTTCATGATTTCCTGAACCGGCATGTTAACTCCTGATCATAACGATTAAAATTGTTCCAATTACATCTAAAATTTGAAAATAATCACGAAAACTCGAAAGAACGAAAGCACGAAATAAAAAATATTCTTTTTCGTGTTTTCAAAATTTCGTGCTTTCGTGATTAAAATTCTTTTTGGTTTTCTGCTTCAAGTTCTTTCAATCGACAATCAACAATCGACAATGAATGCTTAGCTTCTGTTTATTGACGACCCGCTTGACCGGATCAGGATTTACTTCGCCTGCTTGATTGCTAACGCGGCAACCACCCCCCATATCAGATTAAAAAAGACAACAAAAGCCGGTGTGTACATGCCGAGATCCATGCCAAAATAACCTTTGCCGGCTTTTAGCGGAAACACCACCAATAGTTGGACAAGGGTGGGGAAAAGACTGATGATCGCGCCTTTGGTAATGAGCCTGGTATTCATAAATGGCAAAACAAATACCAACCCCCAGAGTCCTCCCCACACAATTCTCGGGTATAACCAGACAGGTTTCAAGGCCGGCGCAATGGCCACCCCAAATTGTCTAGTGATTCCGTATTCACCAAATGCCCACACCGCCAGACTGTTGGCCAGAGCTCCCAGGCATCCGGCTGCAAAACAGATGAGTATCTTTTTCATATCGTTATCCTCTTGTTTTTGGTTGTCGAAAAATACAGATAACTCGTTGATCTTATTGACCAACTTTATAATATATATTTATTTTCACCGCCCGCTTGTCCCGCCCCAGCGGGGCTTCGCTCGAGACACAGAGGACGCAGAGAATAATAATTTTTCTATTGCCGTTGAGAGGACGGCAATAGAAAAGCACTAAGCAGCTTACGCTGCAGAAACGACAAAAGGCATCAATTCTTTGGTTGCAAGGTACAATACGTGCATTTTATTACTCGAAGGGTTGAGTCGTTTTGCTTTTCGGCGTCCCTGTCCTGTGGAATGCTCGCCCAATGAAATGCAAAGCCTATTTCATCGGGGCGAAGCCTGTTCCTCTGGGGTCAGCGAAAAGCAAAATAAAAACCAAAAACTCTGCGATTTTTGCGGCTCTGCGGTGAACAGAAAATAAGTCACTGAATCTCTATCCAATCCACCCATCCGTTTTCGGATAGGTTTTTCATCCTCATTGACATTGTTTTGTATAAATGATAGAAATCATGCTAAAAATTGTCAATACGCAATCTTTCCTCTTGTGAATCATATATCATACCTGAACTGAGCGTTTCAAATATTGACAGGATAATAAATAGTAATAAATAAAGATAAAACATAAATTACTAAAGTCGCTAGTGGGTCATATTAAAATAGAAAATTGTCACCATTTATAACTCTTTGGGCTTCGCTTTCAGCTTCCGACTTCGTTCTTCAAGCTATGACGGGACAAGTCGAACCAACAAGTCGATATTGCCCACGATAGAAGGATTTCGGGATTTCGCTACGCTCGAGGCTCGTAGTAGCCAAACGGAGATCCCGCAACGCGGAGCATATTTTCACGCCGGTGCGAGATCTTACGAACAGCAACTTCGCCAGAAGCGGGCAAGCCTTGGCAATCGCTTCTAAATGAAGCCACCGAAGTTCGCGACAACATCAGTAAAACTTCAACGATTTTTTAATAGTGCCGTACCTGCTTATATGACATTTTTTGATATATAAGCCGAATTGGATAATACCCTTAAAAACAAATTTTATATATTTTTTACGGTAAGTTATTTCGATAATGACATTTTATTAACTCTGATTTAGTTGTCAAAAAGTGACAATTTCCATATTTTACTTAGGCCAACTAATACATGTTGGCTTCACAAAAAAATAGATCTAACTTGAATCAGATGAAGAAAAAAATTGGAATAGTTGGTGGGTTAAGCCCAGAATCAACAGTAAGTTATTATCTATATATCACACGGAATTACGCCGAAAGATATGGAAGTTATGATTATCCTGAAATCATAATATACAGTGTAAATTTAGAGAATTACCATATGTGGCGTAGGATAGACAGATGGGACCTCATTATTGATGATCTGGTATCTTGTTTTCAAAAATTGAAAAACGCTGGTGCAGATTTCGGCCTAATTGCAACCAACACTATGCATAAGGTGTTCGAACAAGTTGCTAATATTGTTGATCTGCCTCTAATCAATATTATAGACGAAACAGCACTCGAAGCCAAGGAATTAGGGCTAAACACGCTTGGCCTCCTTGGCACCAAGTACACAATGAGTGATGGTTTCTACCAAGAAAGATTATCGAAATTTGGTGTTAATGCCTTAGTGCCAAACTCTGAACAGCAAGAAGTGGTTCACAAAATTATCGTTGAAGAGTTAGTAAGAGGTCAATTTTTGGATAAATCAAAAATTAGATATATTGAGATAATTCAAGATTTAGTTTCAAGAGGTGCTGAGGGTATTATTTTGGGGTGTACTGAGATACCATTGTTGGTTAAAAAAGAAGATTTGGAAATCCAACTTCTTGATACAGCAATAATTCATTCCGAAGCGGCCCTTAAGGCTTCAGTAAAATAGAATAATTAAGCCAACAAGCCGTTCGAGCGGACTCGCTGAAACTCGCCGCTCAACTAAACGTTGAGTAAATCAAAATCTGTCGAAATGTGTTGATGCCATTTTAAGTTTATAATAATTTTGATGAGCAGATAGAATATGGGAAAAATTCATGAGAAATGATCTTAAACATAAATTGTACATGGGGTTTCGCGGTTTTATGATGCGAATACCACCGCTGCTTTCAGATAAAGGGACAAAGAAAGGCGAAAAGGGTGTCAAGGCAAATGCCGCTTGTTTATCGGAAGAGGAGCGCAAAGTCCATCACTTTATCGTTATGAAAATGGCGGTTGTCAAAGACCCGATTACAGCGGAGTTGATCGCCGGCGAACTGGGGATGTTAATTGATCGGGTGATTGAAATTATTGACAAGCTCGAAAGCTTGAAAACATTCATTTATCGAGACGATGGAAAAGGCATAAACTGGGCTTATCCTCTTTCTCTTGAAAACACAGGTTTCAGAATGACGGCCTCTTCCGGGGAGCAGTTTTTTGCCGCCTGAGGCGCTGACGCATTCGCGGCTCCCTTCGTGTATGGGAGATTACAAAAAAAGGAATTGTTTTTTACGATTCAGGCAGAATGCGCCAACAGCGGTCGGCAAATAGAGATCGGACTTGACAGCGAACTGAACATTAAAAATGTGACAGATGGATCCGATCC
>JASFGF010000300.1:0-4131 GCA_050123915.1 Desulfobacterales bacterium
GCAAGCCGTGTTTAAGTCTGTGTTCCCCATAAAGGATTTTACCGGGACTGCTTCTCTTGAATTTGTATCTTATCGATTCGGCGAAGTTAAACACAGTGTTCAGGAATGCATGCACAGAGGGATGACCTACGAGATTCCACTCCGTATCACTGTCAGGTTGGTTGTATATGATATTGATAAAGAGACAGGAATTACAAACATTCGCGATATCAAAGAGCAGGAAATTTATTTTGGAACGATTCCTCTGATGACGGATAATGGTACGTTTATCATCAATGGTACCGAACGTGTTGTGGTGAGCCAGCTTCACAGATCTTCCGGGGTATTTTTCGATCATGACAAGGGTAAGACGCATTCTTCTGGTAAGGTCATATATACTTCCAGAATTATCCCTGTTCGGGGGTCATGGATCGATATGGAGATCGACCATAAAGATATCGTTAATATTCGAATTGACAGGCGGCGCAAACTGCCAATCACCATTCTGTTTAAATCTTTTGGATATACTTCTGAAGACATTCTGGCCTATTTTTATAAAACAGAAAGGTTTCTTATCCGCGGCAAACGGATTTTTAAAGAATTTAATGAAGATTTGCTGAAGGGACAGCGTTCCAGCCGAGATGTCAAAGATCCTGAAACCGGCGAGACCATTGTTTCTAAAGGACGTGTGTTTACTAAAGCTGCAATTAAACGTCTCAAATCAGCAGGTATCGATTTGATACCGATGAGTGTTGAAGATATTTTAAACAAGGTTTTTTCCAAAACAATTGTTGGTCCTGACAAAGAAGAACCCATCGTAAAATGCAACCAGACGCTTGATGAAGAAAATCTCCAAGCCTTACGTGATGCAGGTATCACTGAGTTTGAATTGCTTTTTATCGATGGTGTAACCACCAGCGACTCTATTCATAAAACGCTGCTTTTGGACAAAGTCGATACAAAAGAAGGCGGGCTCATCGAAATATATCGGAGGCTCAGACCCGGAAATCCCGCCACACCCGAAGTGGCCCAGGATTTTGTTGACCACATGTTTTTCAAATCTTCTTATTACGATCTTTCCGGCGTGGGTCGTATGAAGATTAACATTCGTCTCGGTATTGACTCATCCATTGATTTAAAGACGCTTCGAAAGGAAGATATCCTTCTTACGACGAAAACACTATTGGAACTCAAGGATACCCAAGGGGCGGTTGATGATATTGACCATTTAGGAAATCGAAGGGTTCGTGCCGTTGGGGAGCTTCTCGAAAACCAATATCGCATCGGACTGGTCAGAATGGAACGTGCCATTAAGGAACGGATGAGTTTACAAGAGGTCGATGCACTGATGCCTCACGACCTTGCCAATCCAAAACCCGTTTCCGCTGTGGTCAAAGAATTTTTTGGAACAAGCCAGCTCAGCCAATTCATGGATCAGACAAATCCGCTGTCTGAAACGACCCATAAAAGACGTTTGAGTGCACTGGGACCCGGCGGACTGACGCGTGAGAGGGCCGGTTTTGAAGTCAGGGATGTCCATCCTTCTCATTATGGACGAATTTGTCCCATAGAAACGCCGGAAGGACCCAATATCGGTCTTATTGTGTCACTGAGCACTTATGCTCGAGTCAATGAATATGGTTTTATCGAAACACCCTACAGTGTTGTTAAAGATGCCACTGTTCTTAAAGATGTCAAGTTTCTTACCGCTTTTGAAGAAAAAGAACACCCTATTGCCCAGGCCAACGCGATGCTTGACGAAGACAGGAAATATGTCAATCCGCTGGTAACGTCAAGGGTGGCAGGAGAGTTCATGATGGTCAAGGCCGAGGATATCGAACTGATGGATATTTCTCCCAACCAGCTTGTGAGCGTTTCTGCATCACTTATTCCGTTCCTTGAAAATGATGACGCCAACAGGGCATTGATGGGGTCGAACATGCAGCGTCAGGCTGTACCTTTGATCGCTAGCAAAGCACCTTTAGTGGGTACCGGTATTGAAGGGGTGGTGGCTAAAGATTCAGGTGTTACGATCGTTACACAGTATGATGGTACTGTGGTGCATGTGGATGCTTCCCGGATTGTTATAAGACATGATGCTAAGGATGACGATAAGGCCTCTGAAATACCGGTTACGGTTTACAACCTCTCAAAATTCATCCGCTCCAATCAGAACACTTGCTTCAATCAACGTCCTATTGTCAGAAAAGGACAAAAAGTGGAAGCCGGGCAGATCATTGCAGACGGTCCTGCTACGGACCGTGGGGAACTTGCTCTCGGGAAAAACATCACTGTGGCATTTATGCCGTGGGGCGGTTATAATTTTGAGGATTCGATTCTCGTAGGTGAGCGGCTTCATCGGGACGGTGTATATACATCTGTTCATATTGAGGAGTTTGAGGTCGTTGCCCGGGATACCAAACTGGGCAAAGAGGATATCACACGAGACATACCCAACGTGGGCGAGGAAGCCTTAAAGGAATTGGATGAAAGCGGTATTATCAGGCTTGGTGCCGAAGTGGTGCCGGGAGATATCCTGGTCGGTAAGATTACACCCAAAGGTGAGACACAACTTTCACCTGAAGAAAAGCTCCTACGGGCTATTTTTGGTGAAAAAGCCGGGGATGTAAAAGACACGTCTTTGCGGGTGCCGCCCGGTGTTCAGGGGATTGTTATCGATGCCAAAGTTTTCTCAAGACGTGGTGTTGAAAAAGATGATCGTACCCGGTGGATCGAAGATAGCGAGATTGCTTCCCTTGAAAAAGAAAGAGATGATAAGCTTGACGTTCTTCAGGATGTGGTTCGCACAAAGCTTGAAAGATTGATAGTCGACCAGAAATGTATTTCATCTCTTAAAAAGGGAAAAAAAGTTCTGATTCAAAAAGGGGATAAAATAGATTCCGACATGCTGGTCAATATACCCGTGGCTCAGTTCGAAGGCATCGTATTAAAAGACCCGCAGCTCACGGAGAAGATTCATGATATTCTTGAACAATATCGGGATCAATGTGAAATTTGCAGGGGCGCATTTGAGCGGCAAGTGGGACGATTTGAAAAAGGGGATGACCTTCCTCCGGGCGTCATCAAACTTGTAAAAGTCTATGTCGCCATGAAGCGGAAGTTGTCCGTCGGTGATAAAATGGCTGGTCGTCACGGCAATAAAGGTGTCGTGTCGAGAATTCTTCCCCAGGAAGACCTGCCCTATTTTGAAGACGGCACCCCCGTTGATATGATATTGAACCCGCTGGGCGTGCCTTCCCGAATGAATGTCGGCCAGGTTTTGGAGATACATTTAGGTTGGGCTGCCAAAGGCTTAGGCGATCAACTCAACAGGTTGCTCGAAGAACAAAAAATTGATGCTCTGCGCGATAAAATTAAGAAAATATTTGATGATCCGTCTTTGACGGAGATGATAGACGGCTTTGACGATAAAGATGTGTGCGAATTTGTGGAAGATTATAAAGATGGCGTCCATATGGCCACACCGGTTTTTGACGGCGCCAAAGAGGCGGAAATAAAATCTCTTTTAACCGAATCAGGGCTCAACCCAACCGGTCAGACAACTCTATATGACGGCCGTACCGGCGAGCCTTTTAAGGAAAAAATTACGGTTGGGACAATGTATGTGTTGAAGCTGCACCATCTTGTGGATGACAAGATCCATGCCAGGTCCATCGGTCCTTATTCCCTGGTAACGCAGCAGCCGCTGGGTGGAAAGGCACAGTTTGGCGGTCAGCGGCTTGGAGAGATGGAGGTATGGGCCATGGAAGCTTATGGTGCCGCACATGCGCTTCAAGAATTTTTAACAGTGAAATCAGATGATATGGCCGGTAGGACCCGCATGTATGAAAAGATCGTAAAAGGGCAAAATACACTGGATCCAGGCTTACCCGAGTCATTTAAAGTGCTGACAAAGGAATTAAAGAGTCTGGGGTTGGATATCACCCTTTTAGAAGGAAAACAATAAAACCTAGGAAAAATAAATGGAAACGTTATACGATTTCTTTGCCAAACCCACCGATCCTGAGCTTTATTCCGGAATCAAAATTGCTCTGGCATCCCCGGAGCAGATTTTAAAATGGTCCCATGGAGAGATTAAGAAACCGGAGACCATCAACTATCGAACCTTTAAACCTGAACGGGACGGTCTTT
>JASFGF010000301.1:0-4130 GCA_050123915.1 Desulfobacterales bacterium
CTGGCCACGATGTCATCATCTCTTGGATCGTAACGGTTTTTAGGATGGCGAGAAGAACCTTCCGCTCCTTCTCGGGATTTGTCTTTAGTGGTTACTGCGGTGTCATCCCTGCCATCTTTAGGCCGACTTTCCTTTCCAGCCTCTAGAGCGCCTTTTTCTTTATTAGCTTCTTTTGCTGCTTCGGATGAATCCAGATGGGAATCAGCACTTTCTACTTTAGAATCGCTATCTATCTCAATGCCCTTGTCACGCAGGCGCTGTGCCGCGGCTTCAGCTTCTTGGGCCAGATCCTGAAGTTTTTCCGATGATTTTGCCTGGATCAAATCCAATTCCTTGAGCAGCATCTCGTCGAAATCCGCCAGAGAGCTGTCAAGCTGACGATCCAGGGCGGTCACTTCATCGACGACCTGTTCTTCGGGAATGGAAGGATTTAGCATCGCTGACGTATCATCTGATGATGATATCCCGTGACCTGTTTTTCGGGTATTATATTTGGCGCTAAGTGCTTCCAATTTGGCCACTTTCTTGCGGTTTTCAGCAACCATGGCCTGAACTCGAATTAGGTAAGTATTATAATCTGTTAGGATATCCGGTGATATATCCTCTGATTTTTTTAACTTTTCCAGCTCAGAAGAGATGCGTTCCTCGGCGGCCATACTGATGCGTAAATCCTTGCGTGCCGATTCAAGGGCAGATTCAATTTTTTGCAAAGAGGCAGCATATAGACTGGTTGACAGCATAATCAATAACACTGTTTTCGGAATAGCGTTCCACCATTTTGAAGCGTTCATAATCATTATTGAAGCCTGTTTACTGAGAAAGAAAAAATGATATTTGGATTGGCTAAATATAAGAAATTTGAGATGTTGTGTCAAGGTGGGTACGATTTTGTCTCGGGCAGTGGGTCAATTTGGATTAAAAAAGATACGTATATAATAATGATAAATTTGGCCTGACGTATGATACTATATTTTTTTGTCGATATCACACAATTTTTTATGGACATGAAACGTGTGTTTAATTACAGATATTCAAGATTCCAAGGATCTGATTAAACGTGCGATTTTAAAAACCGTTTCAATTGATGCTTATCAGGGTCAGGGTATCAATTTTTTAATTATTGACACGATTATCGGCTTTTTATATTTTTCACTTAAAAATAAAAGGAAAATTAATTAATTTGGGAAAATAAAGATGCATAATTTAAAATCGTTTTTTTTAGTTCATTTTTTCATCATTATTGCTTTTGTCATACCTTCATATGGTGCAGATGTTGTCAAAATAGGTGTTGTAGATACTCAAAAAGTTCTTGATACATCATTACTTGGTAAACAAATGACAAATGAACTCAATAAACTTTATACCGGTTTTTCCGCTGATCTTGAAGCTAAAGGGAAGGACATTCAAAAACTGCAAAAGGAAGTTGAAAAGCTGTCTTTATCAAAGGAAATCCTTTCGGTGGCAAATAAGGAAAATTTTGACAAAAAAACCCGTGAATTAAGAATTAAAATTTACGATGCTGAGAAACTAAAGGAAAAATATCAAAATGATTTTAAAAAAGAAGAAATAGAAAGATTAAAAAACACAACCCAAATTGTTGAAGAAATTATTGCTGAAATAGGAAAAAAGGAAGGTTATCTTTTAATTAAAAATATTCGTGGTACCCTTTATTCTCCAGAAGAAATAGACATTACAGATAAAGTTATTAACCTATTAGATTCTCGACATAAAAAAGAAGAGGTTAAAAAACGTAAAAAGAAACCATAATAAAACAAACTCATCTTTTCTATCCGCACCAAAACCTGATTTGACAGATCCAAAAGCGGATTAATATATCGCTTGAAAATTCAAGTTTATGAGTTAAATAAAATAAACATCGATAATCTATGCATTGATTGAAACCCAGTGAATCGACTTATCCTTTGATAATTCTGGGCAATATCATATGGTGCTGGGGGCAGATGGATTTTGGATTTTGATAGGCTGCTCCGGTAAAGGCCACAAGGTATTTTCTCAAATCACACAGCGGCACAATTTCATCCGCCAGACCATTTTTTGCACAAAAAAGCGGTCGTGATTTTTCGTGATATTCCTTGGCCAGTTTGTTCATTTTTTCGATGATCGGCTCCAAGGGCCTGCCAGCCTCTTTTTCTTTGACCAGTCTTCGAGAGTAGGTGGCCACCGCTGCGGTCTCCCCGTGCATGACATATATTTCACTGGCCGCGGTACCCAGGGTAAAGGCATTGTGCCGGTTGGCCGTGGGTCCGCCCATGAGATAGTGGGCTGACGCCGTTCCTTTTCTGAGAAGTAGCAGCATCATGGGAATGTCCGTTTGCTGAATCGAGTAGACCAACCCCTGGGCCAGACCCAGCAACTCGGCTTTTTCAGCCATATCTCCAACATCCAGTCCTGAACTGTCCTGGAGCCAGATGACAGGAATTCGGTCTCTGCCGCAAAGGGTCACGAACTCATTCATTTTTATCAGCCCTTCACGGTAGAGTTTTCCGCCCATGCCGGGATAGTTTGCATATTCCGGATAGTCTCTGCCAAGATATTCCTGGCGATTTCCAATGAAGGCCACCAGAAATCCGTTGATTTTACATAATCCCGCATACACTTCCGGGCCGTAATCGGGCCGGAATTCCATATGTTCGCTGGCATCCACCAGCCTGGCCAATACCTCGTCAAAATCGTAGACTCTTTTGGGGTTTAAGGGAATCAAGCGGTAAAGATCATCTATGGGAAATCGGGGTTCTTTTGGGTCGGTTACGCGAAAAAATTTTGGATGATAAGCCGGCATATCTTTCATATATTCTTTTATCCCATCCAACACGCCGGTTTCATCTTCAAACACATATCTAAAAAAACCGGTTTCATCATAGTGGGTGCTTACCGACCCCGGTGGTTTGGTCCGAAACTGTTTTGCTTTTTCGATGATTTCTTCTGCGGCTTCTAAGTTAAATTCTCCTTTGGGCGCCATACCGCTGACAATGCCGACACCACCCACGGCAATATTACAGTCTTTGTGCGCAAAGAGAATGGTGGGGCTGATGCTCTGATACCCGCCGCCGGCCGGATTGGTGCCGTATATGCCGGCGAGCACCGGAATCCCCATCTGTTCCAGTTCGGCATGTCTGAAAAAAGGGGTTCCGGCCCCCCGGCGATTGGCATAAAATTTTTCCTGTTCGGTCAATTTGGCACCGCTGCAATTCACCAGCCAGACCAAAGGAATATTCAGTCTTTTGGACAGGTCGGTCACCCGAAGAATATTTTCAGACTGCCCCGGCAACCAGGCACCAGCCATGACTTTGTTGTCAAAACCGATGATCACCGCCCATTTCCCGGAAATCTTTCCGACACCGTCGATGACGTTGGTGGTTCCTTCTTCATTGTTCATTGGATTGTACAGGGTATGCAACGGACACCAGGTGCCGGGGTCCACGAGATATTCAAGACGCTGCCAAACGGTCATCTGTCCCCTTGCATTGATTTTCTCTTCAGGAAATCCGGCCTGTTTAACCTGATTCACTTCATCGGCAATATCTTGTTCGATCTTTTTGAGGCTGTCCAGATTTTCTTGTGTGCTCTTTATTCGCCCCTTTTTCAGAGCGCGGCCGAATGCCGTCATTTTCTCAAAATAGGGTCTCATGGTTTAAGTCCCGATATTCTTTTCATCGATAATGGCCAACACATCGTTTTCCGCCACTTCATCCCCTTCTTTGATTCTGACGTCGGCGACAACCCCGTCACAGGGAGAAAATAATGGTGTTTCCGTTTTCATGGCTTCAATCACCAAAATTTCCTCATCTTCTTCTACCTTTTCTCCTGCTTTTATACGGAGTTGAGATACCTTTCCGTCAAGGGGTGCCGTTATTTTGTGTGACATCATGGTCCTCCGTTTAAAACGATATATTTTTTAAAAAGATAGTATTTGAAGTTGACTGTCAAATCAAGTATGTTTTATCGTAATATTTTAGTTTCACTGATTAAAATTATTTGCCTTTTAAATGGATGAATATATGGAACTTATTAAAATCGGTATCATCGGTGTCGGCAATTGTGCCGGCGCTCTATTGCAGGGAATAAAATACTACCAGGGAAGAAACCATAAAAATGCCATCGGAATTTTA
>JASFGF010000302.1:0-4126 GCA_050123915.1 Desulfobacterales bacterium
ACCAACTTACTGTAACTGGTATCGAAATGAGTATAGCCTTTTTCATTTGGGTTCAAGGCTTACTGCAATATAGCAAGCTTGTACCCTTTAGGATCACACACACTCAATTGGGGATGACCCACTTATTTTTACCCTAATTAACTACAACTAATCGGGAGATGATTCCAGAATGGTTAACCGGTATTTGGAACGACGAATTCTTTCAGAGGCAACTCACCTGTGGATTTAAATGGGATCGTCGAAGGCATGGTTCCCTTTCCAAGACGAAGATGTCCGGTGAGCCTATATTCGAGTTTTTCGTTTTTTGCCAACCCCCGCAGCACCGTTACGACGTCCAGCACCGATGAATACAGTGTCATGGGAATAAGGGCTGTTTCATAGGAAGGGATATTTATTTTGACATTGGACACGCCGGTGGCCAGGCGCTTGCCGTTGAGTTCCAGATCGCAATTGAGTCCTCTGATTTCCATCGGGGTGTCATTGGTGTTAAAGACGCGCATTTCGATGGTAAAAACCGACTCAAAGATCTTTATTTCCTGAACGTTAAAATTTGCAAGGGTTATTCGGGGGGACTCCAGCCGCTGACCCCATCCGGCGCAACCGGACAATATCAAAAGGATGGCCATTAACCCGCTGAATAAACCTATGTATTGCCTTAATGGAGTCATTTTCTTATCCGCCTTTCCCATATTTTAAGCACGGCATTTCTATGATTTTTTTTGAAATTCGTATAGTTGATTCCCTTTTTGCCATGTTGTTTATGCAACGTTAGAGTTTACTATAGGATAACAGAGGTAAGTGTGTCAACGGACCGAGCATTAAAAAAGGTTATCTGCCTGAAAATTTGGCCAAGGCCTTTCCTATCTGTGCTTCTGTGAAGGGTTTGTGAATGATGTCATTGACTCCAGCGGCATATGCCGCTTTATTTTCCTGAGCTTCTTTCTGGGTGGTTACCATGATAATGGGCAGTTCGCTTTTGCTGTACCATTGTCGGATTCCCTTAGTGAATTCGATACCCGTGATATCGGGCATGTTCAAATCGGTGAGGATTACGTCGGGTTTTTCTTTTTGGACCCGTTGTAGAGCTTTTGCGGGAAATTCAAACAAATGGGATTCACATCCCAAATTATAAAGCACGGTTCTGTAAATGTTCAGGATCATTTTGGAGTCGTCCACGGCAAATACTTTTAGGGTTGCCTTTTCTTTTGCTGTCTTTTTAGGCATGATCTTTTTGGCAAGATCATCCTGTCCTGCGTTTTCAAGGATTCGTGTAAAGTAGGATCGGACATCGGGATGGGCTTTGTTGGTTAGATAATCGATAGCCGACGTGTGAAAATAATCCTCTTCCAAAAGGTCCAAAAATATGGTGTCGCACTGGGAATCGATAATGGTTGTCATGATTTTCAAGTCTTCCGGTTCTCCAGAGCGGATTAGATTCCGTATACCACCGGCCAGAGCGGCATTGTAGTGGCGGTCAATGGCTTTTGCCGCTGCATTTCGAACATTATCCACGGGATCATTCAAACCGGCGGCCAACGTGTAAACGCCTTTATCCAGCGGCAGTCTTCCCAGGGTTTCATACGCCGCAAATCGAACATTCGGATCTTCAGGCTGATGGTGTATAAGTTTTCGGATGGCCGGAATGGCTGCGCTGTCTCCGATGTCGCCGAGCACGTTCAAAGAATGAATGACCAAATCGGGATGATCAATAAACAGATTCTTGATCAAAATTCGAATGCTCATCACACCGACGCCACCGAGTTTTTGCTTCACGGCGGCGCGTAAATGGGCGTGTTGCGACCCAAGTGTTTGATTGAGCATTTCCAGTGCTTCCGGAATCTGGATCTTGGAAATAATGTCAATGATCATAAGGTCCAGATCAGAGTCCTTTCCAAGTCTGTCGCCAAGTTTCTGTATGGCCTCGGGTGTGGCCAGTGCACCCAAAGTGCGTATGGAAGCAATAACGATCTCCCTATTACGCGAATATAGAAATTCACTCACAGCGGTAACCGCTGATGGGGCGGCGATCATTCCCAAGGCGATGATGGTCGATTCAATGATTTTGACATCCTCTTCGTTGGTCAGGATATCCAGCAAGATCGGTAGAGCTTTCTCAAACCGGATTTCTCCCGCGGCCTCTACCAGAAGTGCCTTGATGGGGGGTTCTAATGTATTCGATAGCAAATCCGAAAGGATTTCCGGGTCATCCAGTATCTTTGAAAACAAGGTCTCTTTGAGTTGTGGAAATGATTCGGCAACATCCGAATTTTCAGCAATGACACCTGCCAGCAGGGGAATGGCAAAATCATTTTCTGACCGACTGACTTCAAACAATGCTTGTTTTTGGACCTTTCGACTCACATGCTTGAGAGCGGAAAGAACGAGTTTCGCCTTGATCAGGTCCTTTTCTTTTATATCGAATCGAATCTCATCCAAAAGATCCTGCGCATTGATTTTTGTCATCCACAATTCCTTTTTCTTAGCAGATTAAACCCGTGAATGCCCGGGTTTAATTTTACACGATCCTATTATTCGGATATCTTTTGAACGGCTTTTAAGACTTCGCCCATGATCTCGTTTAGATTTTCTTCACGAAGGTTCAAAAACGCCATGGCCGTATCATCCATCTGATACAATGTTCCGTCTATACCGAGTCCCAGACCGGTCATCATGGCGATGGCATCTGCAACATGGACAATGTAGGCCAATTCGCTGCTGTCTGACTGGGAGGGGTGGTGGTGATACCGTATGGCGACGGTTAGCGGCTCCGGTATATTCCAGTTTCTGCAAACTTCAGATGCGACTTCCGCATGGTCAAGATCTAAAATTTTCTTTTCGGCATCCAGAAAGGTGTGTTCACCGTCACCCATGAATTTTTCAAACAATTCCCACCTTTCCTTGATATGTTGATCCAAAATGAGCTTTCCGACGTCATGGATGAGACCTGATGTAAACGCGTCGTTTGACAATGCCGGGTCCGTCTTGCTGGCGATAATTCTGGAGCCAAAGGCCACCGCCAGGGAATGTTTCCAAAGTGCGCCTGAATCCAGCCAGTAGCCTGCCAGCTTGCTACCCAACAAACCGGCGGTACCGATCACGGTTAAAAGTTCTACCAGGGTTCTATGCCCGAGGATAACCGAGGCTCTCTGGATGGACGTGATTTTACCGCTGTATCCGTAATATGGAGAATTGGCAAGTTTTAGGATCTTTGCGGCGATGGCTTGATCGGTTTCAAACAGATTTGCGAGTTCCTTGAAGTCCGAGTCCGGATTTGTCATAATTTCACGGGCTTTGAGGATGGTTTGAGGTATGGGAGGCAAATCTTTCATTTGCCCCAAAATCTTTTTTTTCAAATCTTCGCCGGTCGGGAGAATAACGGGTTCGTTATCGAAGAGAATACCATCATCAACAGACGATTTTTCCGTAAGATCCAGTCGAATGGTCTCTTTGCACGCCGGACAAGGAAAGGCGATTTTTTTACCCATGGGCAGACGTTCGTCAGGGATCACGAATCCTTTATGACAGTTCGAACAGGTTACCCGCATACAACACCCCCTTGTTAATTATAAAGCCTGGTAACGATGAGAGCGGATGTTGCCGGGGAACGGGTCCGCCGCATCGTTCGGGTAATAGTGCAGGAAATGTGCCAAAATAGTAAGTAAAAAAAAGGTAGTAATTTCATAGGGGTTAGAAATTATTTGTTTAATTATGGGGCATGGGTCTGATGAAAAGTGTCATAAAATGTCATATTTCTGACACGCAACCATCGATGTTTGAAAGATTCATGACAGATCATTCTGCTTTTCGATGGCATCGGTATAATTTTTTCTTAAAAAATTATCCGGCTTGCTCCGCTGTATATCGTTGCTGAAAATGAAGGGTGCAAAGCTCAAATAAACGAAATGAATCATACCGGAAGATCGACTGCTCAAGAAAAGCCTTGACACATTTTAAAATCCGGTTTGTATATGATACATGGCGCAATTTGATAAATTTAAACTGCCTGACCCCAACAGATCAGGCTATTGGCGGAAGCTTTAAAGGAGTGTCAAAATGGAAATGATTTCAGTGGAACACCATGGCAAGGTTGTGTTTGCAAAGCTGAATAACGGCGTCACCAATGCAT
>JASFGF010000303.1:0-4123 GCA_050123915.1 Desulfobacterales bacterium
TTTTTATGGATCAAAGCAAGCTGCATATCATCGATATCCAAGCGTGACGCTTCAGAAAGAAATGCTTTTGCCTCCTTAAGGTCAGCAAGCGTGGATTTGCTGGCTGCCACATTTGCCTTGTACAATAGAATCAACAGATCGATATTGCTTAATCGCTTAAAAACAATATCTTTGGATTCGGGCGTTACGGCATAGGGCCTGGCCTTGTTGACATATGTTTTTATGCCTTCAAAATCCGGCAGGCCCGCAACTTTCAATAGGGTATCGGCCTTTTCTACATAATAGTTGAAAATCAGCGGGTACACGTCTGTTTTGGAATAAATGTCCTTGGCTTTTTCAGGGGCTTGAACACCGGGCAGAGAAATCAAAAGCTCTTCACCCATGGGGGCAAACCTTCCCTGAAAGATGTTAAGTGCACCGTCTGTTGATTGAATATAATATTTCCCCTGGTTGATCATGCTGCTGCCGACAATAAGGGCGATAAGAAGCACAAAGGCAGCAACCCCATATTTTATGGCCTTTTCCATGGGATCAGCCGGGATGGTGTCGTCTGAATCGGGCGGTTCATAGGATACTGAAACTTCAGGTTCGGCAGCAGCCTTTTCAGCGGCGGCTTTCTCGGCGGCAGCTTTTTCAGCGGTGGCTTTCTCGGCGGCGGCTTTTTCGGCAGCAGCTTTTTCGGCAGCGGTTTTTTCAGCTTCGGCTCTTTCAGCAGCGGCCTTTTCGCCGGCAGCCTTAATCTCCGCCATATCAAATTTTTTCATCAGCAGTTCTTTAACTCGCTTCTGTTCCTCTTCCGAACCTGAAACAAAGGGAGGTGCTGTAAAATCCTTGGCATCTCCTTTGTCCGGAGCGACAGAGTAAAGCTTTTCCGGTTTCCACACAGGAAATTTTTTCTGAAGAAGATCTTTCACAGAAACGGGTTTCTTTTTAGGTGCAGGAGCGGCTTTAGCAGCAGCTTTGGGTTTCGGGGCGGCTTTGGCTTTAGCAGCAGCTTTGGCCTTTGGTGCGGCCTTGGCTTTGGCTTTAGCAGCAGCTTTGGCCTTTGGTGCGGCTTTTACTTTGGCGGATGTCTTTTTCGCTGCTTTTTTCTTGGCAGCGCTCTTTTTTCCTTTGGTTGTTGATTGAACCAGGCTGTCTTTTCCCATAAAAAAACCTCTTTGAAGTTGTTTGTGGCGTTGCACATGAAAAGTGTTATATGTTATGTTGCAAAAAATTTTTATATATGAATCCAAAAGTTTTGTAAACATTTTTTTATTTGAATATGAATAAGAATCACTTAGCACAAAAAAGGGGTCGGCTGCTTTCGATCTTGAAAGGATATGGCGCTCTTATTGTGGCATATTCAGGTGGGGTTGACAGCTCCTTTTTGCTGGCAACGGCACATGAAGTGCTGAATGAAAATCTCCTTGCCGTCACCGCATCGTCTCCGCTTCACCCGGAATGGGAAACCCGAGAAGCAATTGATTTTGCAACCGTTTTGGGTGTTGAGCATATGATTGTTCAATCCAAGGAAATGCACCGGGCCGACTTTTTATCCAACACAAAAGAGCGGTGCTATTTGTGCAAAAAATACCTGATAGAGGAATTGTTGAAAATTTCGAGTCATAGGAACATTCAGCATGTAGCGCATGGGGCAAATATCGATGATTTAAGCGATTATCGACCCGGATTCGCCGCCGCTCAAGAAATGGGAATCAAAGCGCCGCTGGTGGATGCAAATCTGACAAAAAACGACATTCGCCTGCTTTCAAAGCAGATGAATTTACCCACCTGGAACAAGCCGTCAATGGCATGTCTTGCCAGCAGAATTCCATACGGCACACCCATCACCGTAGAAGACCTTAAAATGATAGAACAGGCTGAGCAGGTTTTGACAAGCATTGGTTTCACAGGATGCCGGGTGAGATTGTATGACAAGGTTGCCAGAATCGAGGTCGATACCAAAGACATTGAAAGGATCGTGGGTCCAAAAACAAGATTTTTCATTGTAGAAAAGTTGAGAGAAATCGGGTTTTCCCATGTGGCTGTGGATCTGGAGGGGTATCGGCAGGGGAGTATGAACAGGTCTTTAAAGTCATTGAAATGACATCAGTTAAGATTTCAGCAGAATTAAAGCGTTCGAGATCGAGTAACTCAAAAGAATCCGGGCAAAGAACATGCTTATTAACGAGCTTTGGAATACGCCAGCGAAGCACGAATAAATTCTCTGAACAAAGGATGAGGATCCATAGGACTCGATTTGAATTCCGGGTGGAATTGGCAGCCGAGATACCAGGGATGATCTTCAATTTCGACGATTTCCACCAGCTCGGCATCCGGTGAGGTTCCACTGATGACCAACCCCTTTTCTTCAAGCTGATCAATAAACGTATTGTTGAACTCGTATCTGTGGCGGTGACGTTCCGAAATGTCCGAAATTCCATATGCCTTATGGGCAAGCGTGTCCTCTTTGATCATGCAGGGATAAGCACCAAGGCGCATGGTTCCCCCTTTATCAGAGGTGATATTCCGCCGTTGTACGGTTCCGGTTTTATCATCATACCATTCGGTCATCAGATATATCACCGGATAGGGTGTGTTTTTATCAAACTCCTGGCTGTTGGCATCTGCCATGGCTGCGACATTGCGGGCAAATTCTATGACGGCGATCTGCATACCGAGACAAATGCCGAAATAGGGAATTTTTTCTTCTCTGGCATATTTTGCGGCACAGATCTTACCGTCGATGCCCCTGGAACCAAAGCCTCCGGGGACCAATATGCCGTCGACATCTTCTATAATGTCTTTACAATTGGTTTTTTCTATTTTTTCAGAATCGACAAACTTGAGATTTACCCGACAATCATTGGGAATGCCGCCATGACGCAGCGCTTCATTCAAACTTTTGTAAGATTCCGTTAAATCGACATATTTTCCGACAATTGCAATGGTTACCGACGACGTGGGCTCTTTTAGACACCTGACAATTTCTTCCCAGTTGTCGAGACGGGGTGCTCTGGTCCAAATGTTAAGCTTTTCTACTATCTTCTGATCAAGCCCTTCCTTGTTGAACACCAGCGGCACTTCATAAATACACTCCACATCTTTGGCCGTGAAGACTTCGTCAACGGTGACATTACAGAAAAGGGCTATTTTTGACTTGATGTCTTTTGGCAAATATTTGTTCGTACGACACAAAAGAATGTCCGGCTGAATACCGATACTGCGAAGCTCCTTTACGCTGTGTTGGGTCGGTTTTGTTTTAACTTCTCCGGCGGTGCCGATATATGGAACAAGGGTAAGATGGATATACAGGGCATTTTCTTTTCCAACATCCGCTCTAAATTGTCGAATAGCTTCCAGAAAAGGCAGGCTTTCTATGTCACCGACGGTTCCGCCGATTTCAACGATGACGATATCTACTGAATCTGCTACCAGTTTGATGCTTTCTTTAATCTCATCTGTAATGTGGGGAATGACCTGTACCGTGCCGCCCAGGTAATCTCCCCGACGTTCTTTGGTGATGACCGAGTGGTATATTTTCCCGGTGGTAAAGTTGTTGTCTCTGTTCAGTTTGGCGTGGGTAAACCGCTCATAATGTCCGAGATCCAGATCCGTTTCTGCCCCGTCATCCGTGACATAAACTTCTCCATGCTGGAAAGGGTTCATGGTTCCGGGGTCAACATTGATGTAGGGGTCCAGTTTTTGTATGGTTACGGTAAGCCCCCTGCTTTCAAGAAGTGCTCCGATGGCTGCAGAAGCAAGCCCTTTGCCCAGGGATGAAAGTACACCGCCCGTAATAAATATAAATTTTGTTTTATAATCCATTTTGCGCCTTTTCTTCAGATGTTATGAATCAAAGTTTAGTACATGTATTCTTAAATACGATAACGCATTTATATTTTGGTTTAATCATTATATTTACACAAAAGTGTAAAGTGCCTAAAGTTAAGGTATTCTATCCATTTTAATTATAATTGATCGCGCTGAAAGCGCGTTCCTCAACTTTAGCTCACTTTAGGCACTTCAAACTTCAAACTTTTGGACTTCACCTTATGCGGGATAGTGACCATATAAAAATACGTCATCGTATTTATGAATTAGAGCACTTAGTTTAAAAAGGAACCATAATCCTAATGAG
>JASFGF010000304.1:0-4122 GCA_050123915.1 Desulfobacterales bacterium
CCATTCGGTAAACATTTTTGCTTTACCGTCGATCCGGTCAGGATCGATCATTCCGCTGAGTTCGGGTTTGTAGAATGTGGCACGCAGATGACAGGCCCCTCTGGCGGATGTTCCATAAGCCAGACCCATTCCTTTTAGCGTCCGCGGATCATAGCCTGCCGGCTCAAGACCTTTAACATGAATGGCCTGATCTTCCATGTCCCACGCTTTGGCCGTGTATTTGATTCCCCTGGCCAGTATATCGCCGATCCCGCGACGCTGGGCGATGTCTTTAAGAAGTTGTGCAATGGCATCGACCTGTCCGTAATCGATCTTGTAATCGATCTTCCCCTGGCGGGAGGCCTCAATGGTCAATGCGGCAAGGTTGCCGCCGCTGATAGTATCCATACCCAAACGATCGCAGATATCATTTAAATAGGCAATTTCTTCGATACTGTCGATTTCGCAAAGACCTCCAAAAGCGTAAATGGTTTCATACTCCGGCCCTTCAATTTTAAGTCCTTTGTGCCTCCCCTCCTTGATGGTAGATAGCCGGCCGCAGGCCATGAAACATTTCAGGCAGGCATGGGGTCGAACGTCGCACCGTTTGTGAAGGGCCGTAGCATTGATTTTGTCGGAATGTTCAAATTTTCCCTTTTGCCAATACCGGGTGGGGAATCCGCCGGCGTTGTTCATAATATCCACCAGCATGGGCGTACCCATGCTTTTGTATGCCTTTACACCGGCGTCATCCTTTGACCGCTTTGCCATGGATTTGGCAAAATTTTTCATCATATCGATGTCAACAAATTCTTTTTTCCGATTTCCCCAAAACGCAATGGCTTTGATATTTTTGGAACCTGTTACAGCCCCCACACCGGTTCTGCCAGCACTGCGCCAGTAATCGTTTTCGACAACCGCAAAGCTGACCTTGTTTTCGCCGGCCGGTCCGATGCAGACCACACCACACTTTTTTGCTTCTGGACGATGCTTTTTGATCCATGCTTTGACACGATCTTCTGTTTCAAACGTGTCTTTTCCCCAGAGATCTTCGGCTGAATGAAAGTGAACTTTTTCTTCGCCAATCTCTATCCAAATCGGCCTTTCAGCAGCACCGCTGATCATAAAGGCATCGAATCCTGAAGCACTCATATACTCAGCCACGGTACCGCCGGAATAAGATTCGGAAAAAAAGCCGGTCTGGGGAGACTTGGTAAATACACCGTGGCGGCAAGAACCCCAGATGGTACTTCCGGTCAAGGAACCGACGGCAAATATCAAGTGGTTTTCCGGGCTCAACGGATCTACGCCCGGCGGGTTATGACGGAGCAGCAGGTGGGTGGCAAGCCCTCTTCCCCCCAGATTGGTTTTCAGGATATGATCATCCAAGATTTCGATATCATAGGTCTTGTTATTCAAATTTATTTTAAGAATTTTTCCATAACATCCAAACATGGTTTTTATCCTCTAATACGGTTGTTGGACCAGTAATAATTCGATCGTAAAATGTTCTAAACAATCCTGGAACGGCTCAGGCCTATGAATGCTTAAGCACAAGTTTCCATCGGTTGGAAAGAAAGACACCCCGTCGTAGAACGTCTTTCTTGGCATTGGAATAAAAATGCGTTTGCCCCGGCGACAGGTTATACTACAATCCGAGATAAGCGGTTTTGATATGAGGATCATTCAGCAATTCATCAGCCGGGCCTTCCATGGCAATACGCCCATGCTCCAACACATACCCCCGGTCGCTCAAACTCAAAGAATGTTTTACATCCTGCTCCACCAGAAGCACCGTGGTGCCTTTATCTGCAATCTTGCGTACGGTTTGGAAAATGTCTTTTATTAGAATCGGAGCAAGACCCAACGAAGGCTCATCGAGCATCAACAACTTCGGTCTGGCCATTAGACCCCGGCCGATGGCGACCATCTGCTGTTCACCCCCTGACAGAGTCATGGCCAGTTGAGACTCCCGTTCCCGGAGTTTCGGCAACAGCGAATAGACGTCTTCCATGGTCGTATCCACATTCTTTTCGGCCCGGCTGTTATAAGCGCCGATGATAAGATTGTCTTTCACGGACATTAAAGTAAACAGACGTCGTCCTTCCGGCACCTGTATAATACCGTGCTCAACGATTTTATCCGGAGGAGCGGTTTGGATTTCAGCGTCTTCGAATAATATTTCTCCTGTGGCCGGATGTATCAACCCGGAAATCGTTTTCAACAGTGTAGATTTGCCGGCCCCGTTACCGCCGATAATGCTGACCACTTCACCTTCTACGATTTCAAGAGAAAGATCAAAAATGACCTGAACATCTCCGTAAAAAACATCGATATTTTTCACCTCAAGAAACGACATATTCATCTCCCAGATAAGCCTTGATCACATTTTCGTCTGAAGCAACCTCTTGGGGAGGACCTTCAGCAATTTTCTTTCCAAAATGGATCACCACAATCCGGTCCGAAAGGGCCATGATGGCACGCATAATGTGCTCAATCACAAAGATGGTGATTCCCTGATCTCGAAGCTTTTTTATAATTTGGACCATTTCGTCAACTTCAGCGGGTCGGAGGCCTGCCATCACCTCATCGAACAGCAACAGTTTGGGTTCGGTGGCCAGGGCACGGGCAATTTCCAGGCGTTTGAGTTCGGCAATGGTCAGATTCCCAGCCCTTTCATCCTTTTTGTCTTCAAAAGAAAGAATCTTTAGAACATTCAAGGCCTTTTCCTCGGCCACGGAAGTTTTATCCGTAGTGACAAAGCTCCCCACCATCACATTATAAAGCACACTCTTGGTACGAAAAGGTTTAACAATCTGGAAGGTTCGGGCCAACCCATTTTTACAGAGGTTCCAGGGTTTAACCCCGTTAATTTTTTTACCGGCGAAATAGACGTTACCTTTTGTCGGAGCATAAACACCTGCAATACAATTGAACGCCGTGGATTTCCCGGCGCCATTGGGACCGATCATACCCAAAATCTCCCCTTCTTCTATGGAAAGGCTCAAGGTATCCACTGCTCTTAAACCGCCAAAATCCTTTACGAGATTGCTGATTTCAAGAATATTCATGTTTTACTTCCCCTTGGCGCGTTTGTCCTGAAATTCGATCAAGAAGCGTGTTGTAAATTTTGGATAACGGTTCCTGTAGACCGCGAGGTTGAAAAATCATGACAAGTATCAGGACCGTGCCGAATATAACCAGGTGAAGTCCCGGCAGTGTTGAACCAAAGTAAATCCGTGAAAAATCGCTCACCGGCCGGAGAAGCAGCGCTCCCAATACAGGCCCGGCGATGGATCCTCTTCCGCCGATGAGCGCAATAAAGGCGATTTCAAATGAAAAATCCAACGACATCACACTTTTTGGATGGATATAGAGCGTAAATTGTGCATAGAAAGTCCCGGCCAAAGCGGTCAAAAAGGAACTCATGGCCATGGCGATGAGCTTGGCTCGAGCGACATTCACCCCTAAAGACATGGCAGCTTCAGGTTCTTCACCTCCGGCATTTAAATAGTAGCCGAGTTTGGAGCGTGAAATAAAATAGGTCAATGCAAGAACGCCTATGAGCATCACCAGAATAATATAATAATAAGGCTCCTTGCCTTCAAACATATAATTGACGAACCCAATATGGGTGGGAGGGATTTGCAGTCCTCTCGGTCCATTAATTTTCAGTGGTCCGAGGTTGTCGATGTTTTCGACCATGACGCGAATTCCTTCGCCAAAAGCAATGGTCGCCAGAGCAAAATAGGCCCCTCGCATTTTAAATGTGGGCAAGCCGATTAAAATACCGACGACGGCTGCCAGAATGCCGCCCGCGATCATGCCGATCCATGGACTGATGCCGTACTGAAGCGACAGAATGGTTGATGCATAAGCACCGATGCCGATAAAAGCGGAGTGGCCCAATGGAAGGACGCCGGCAAAACCACCCACCAGATTCCAGCTCGTCGTCAAATAGGCATATAAATAGAGTAGAATAATAATATGAAGATACGTCGGGCTGCGGAGCACCATAGGCAATCCAAATGCAACGAACCCCAGCAAAATAAAAGCCGATGTGTTTATATTTTTACGCGTCATACCCTTACCTGTTGAAAATGTTTCACCAATTACCAGTCATATTTTACACCAAACAGTCCT
>JASFGF010000305.1:0-4119 GCA_050123915.1 Desulfobacterales bacterium
AAGCAATGTCATGTTTTCCGGCGAACACTGCATCTATAGCTTCTTCAGCAATACTCGAATAGGCGATCAACCGCTCATTGTCAAGCCTGGCTTGATCAAAACCCAACACCTCCATAAAAATTAGACGGGTCAACACCGTCACATCGATATTTCTGAGCACTTCAGGTAATTCATCACCAAACATATTTTCCATAATATCAGGTTTGAGTATTAACAGGTAAAGTTCCGAACAATCTTTCATACAAACCCCGATACAATGCTTTGAAGCATTCGATTTTAGAATCGAAATAAATTGAGACATATTTTCTTTGTGGTGTTTATCATTGTAGGGAATTGTGATGATGTCAAAATAATCTTTTGTTTTGTGAATCAGTGATTCTCTTGTTTCGACCGGAACTTCATTTAACAAGCGGTGTGCGGGAAGAATGATAAGTCCTGGATCTTCCATGCTGCAAAGGTACATCATGACGTAATTTGCTGGGTGATTGCCGTTAAAATTAGACGTGCGGGCGGACAACCAATCTCTGTAATTAAGCGCTGTCTCGTAGCGATGGTGTCCATCAGCAATAAAAATTTTTTTATCCTTAAGGGCATCGGAAATATATTGGTGAACCGAATGATCGGTAATTCGCCACTGCTTGTGCTTTTGTCCGGCGTTGTCCGTAAAAACGATATCCGCTGATTTGTCGTTGACCGCATCTTTTAGTTTATTATAAATACGGTTTTCTTCATCGGAAAATAAAGAAAATATTGGGCTGAAATTGGTATGGCACGCTTTCATCAACTCAAGCCGCTCCGATTTGACCTTGGAAAAGGTTTTTTCATGCGGTAAAACAATACCCTTTTCAAATGGTTCAAGGCGAATCAGAGCAATCAAACCATAACGTGTCACTCGATTCCCGTCAGAGAAAAATTCCATCGACGTCAGGTAAAATGCCGGTTCTTGGTCTAACACAATGATGTCATCCGAAAACCATCTCTTCAGACAGTCTGCTGCTCTGGTGTAGCGGTTGTCTGTAGGTGTATCATTTTCAGTAATTTTACCCAAAGTCAACCGAATGATATTCTGGGGATGACGTTCATGAAATCGAATCTGCTCCTGTTCTGAAATAACGTCAAAAGGAGGGGCCGTAACATCTGCCAGATTGTGAATCTTACGAGTGTTATAGAGAATTCCCTTAAAAGGGATGACTTCAGCCATGTTTAACAATTCCTTTTCGATATATTATTCTTATAAGCCATCTCAAAAATACCGATTACGTTCAAGGACAAGGCCCGAGCCGATGAAAAAGCAGATCATACCTGAAGAGTATGTAAGCATTTTGAAGAAGCTCGCGACCCACCCTTATGAATACAACTAACGGGGAGTCCCGTCATGCGGGGCAACACCACAATTGGGCGCATTCGATGTATTTTTTGAGATAGCTTGAACCTTATTCAAACAAAAGAGAACAGATACTATAAAGGATTCTGTTATTCAAGGAATAAAATAAGATTATTGACATGCTCTATTAAAAAAGTATATTGAACCTACTTGGATTTTAAAATTTAAAGGTGCTGGAGAGGTGGCCGAGCGGCTTAAGGCCCCGCTCTCGAAAAGCGGTATCCTGTCAAAAACGGGATCGTGGGTTCGAATCCCACCCTCTCCGCCAGAGTACAGCATCTTAAGAAATTGATATCATCCCCAATTTTGTGGAGAGATGTCCGAGCTGGCTGAAGGAGCACGACTGGAAATCGTGTGTGCTGTCAAAAGCGGCACCGAGGGTTCGAATCCCTCTCTCTCCGCCATATAAAATCAGATAGCGCATCGAAAAGGAATTTTTATATGTCCTATCTTGTACTCGCGCGTAAATACCGTCCCCAAACATTTGATGAGGTCGTAAAACAGGATCATATCACACGCACGTTAACCAACGCTATTTCAGCAAGCCGTGTCGCCCATGCCATCCTATTTTCAGGTCCCAGAGGAACTGGAAAAACCACGGTTGCGCGAATATTGGCCAAGTCCATGAATTGTAAAAACGGTCCTGCACCGGTTCCATGCGATGACTGCAGATCCTGCAGGGAGATCACCGCAGGAAATGCTGCAGATGTATTCGAAATCGACGGCGCTTCCAACAACAGTGTTGATCAAATCAGGGATCTTCGTGAAAATGTCAAGTACATGCCCTCACACAGCCTTTATAAGATATATATTATAGATGAAGTTCACATGCTCAGCATCGCCGCATTTAATGCGCTTTTGAAGACATTGGAGGAACCACCGCCCCATGTCATGTTCATCTTTGCGACCACAGAACCTCAGAAGATCCCCATAACCATACTTTCAAGATGCCAGCGACACGATTTCAGACGTATTGATGTTGAATCGATTTCCAAACATATGAAAATGATTTGCGCCAAAGAAGATGTCGACATCGACGTTGAGAGTTTAGGGCTAATCGCACGTGAAGCAAACGGAAGCATGAGAGACGGTTTGAGCCTTCTGGATCAGGTCATGTCCTGTACAAAAGGTACGATTGATCATGGCCAAATTCTGGATATACTTGGCGTCATCGATCGAGACATTATTTTTAATATATCAAGCGCAGTTATAAAGGGAGATATCACGAAAATTCTCGATATTATTGACGAGGTGTATCGCGCAGGCCATGATATGAAAAAACTGTACACCGATTTGATCGAACATTTCAGAAATTTACTCATTGTCAAAATGGGGGAAAAAACGCGCAAACTGGTAGATATCCCTTCGTATGAAATAGACTTAATGCTTGATCAGACAAAGAACGTCTCAAAAACATTTTTGAATCAACTTTTTGATTTACTCTTTAAAGAGGAACCGATTATAGCACATTCTTCTCGATCAAAGCTTGCAATTGAGATGGTATTCATCAGGATGTTTCAGATAACACCTACCCTGCCCATTGACATTCTTATTGAAAAACTTGATCATCTTAAAAAAGATTTTGATGAATCTCTGCATACTTTTATTGGTACGGCCAACAGGTCCTCACAAGCAACCTCCGGCCCGGTAACAGGAACAGCAGAATCTACAGAGGCGTTTACCCCGTGTCATATAGCGCCGGTAGATCATGATGACGTTTTGGATAATAAATGGGAAAAACTGTTGGCAATATTTTTGGAAAAGCACCCATCCCTTGCCACCAACCTGAAAGATTCCAAAATGAAAGAACTGGCTGACAATCAACTGGAAATCGAAGTCAATGGAAATGATTTTAATATCAATATGGTCAGGAAAGAAAAAAATATTGGCATTATTAAAAAGGTATGCCGTGACTTTTTCGGAAAAGAGATGGACATAATTATACGCACAAAAAAAATAACGGAAAATAAACATCATCAAAAAAATAGCCGGAAAGTCCGTTTAAAACAGGAAGCCTTAAGCCATCCTCTGGTAACCGATACATTGGAGATTTTTAACGGTAAAATTGTTGATGTTAAGATTTTATAGGAGGTATTTTTATGAAAGGCTTGGGAAAGATGATGAAGCAGGCCCAGCAGCTTCAGTCTAAAATGTTTAAATTACAAGAAGAATTGGCTGAAAAGACAGTTGAAACAAGCTCAGGCGGCGGAATGGTAAAGGTTGTCGCCAATGGCAAACAACAACTGGTATCCATTCAAATAGAACAAGAAGTCGTGGACCCGGATGATGTGGAAATGCTTCAGGATTTAATATTGGCTGCCGTGAATGATGCATTAACCAAGGCACAGGATATGGTCTCGGAAGAAATGAACAAGCTTACCGGAGGTATGAATATTCCTGGATTGATGTAGTTGTTTAATTCAAATTTTACTCGTCTATTACTCTTTACTATTTTCTATTTACTCTAAACTCTTTACTATTTACTAATAATATGAGTCATTATCCAGCATCTGTTTTGAAATTGATCAAAAACCTTTCAAGACTACCGGGGATCGGAGAAAAGACCGCTGAGCGACTAGCGATGCACCTCCTTCGCGCACCTCACAGGGAGGCTGAACAGCTTTCCCACAGCATTATCGAGATCAAAGAAAAAGTCAAACTCTGTTCCATGTGTTTTGCACTCAGCGACGCGACAATCTGTAACATTTGCAGTAACCCGGCAAGGACCCCTTCGA
>JASFGF010000306.1:0-4088 GCA_050123915.1 Desulfobacterales bacterium
GGTTTCTCCCCCGCCCATATCAACCCTGTTTCCGACCCCTCGAAACGGAGCACCGGGAAACAGGTCCAAGGGCGTGCGAATTAATTAAACTGATATGTTTAACAAATTAAAAATCGATTCGCAACAGATTTTTATTATTTTTTCCGCATTTGGACGACACGATCATGCCCACTGTAATCTTTTGTATATACAACATTTTCATATTTTGCACATTGATCGGCAATTTTCCGGACGTCATCCTTTTGATCGTGGCCGATTTCCAGTAAAAGGTGTCCCTTTCGTTGAAGATAGAAATGAGCATGGTTAATAATATGCCTGAGACATGAAAGCCCGTCTTCGCCTCCGTCTATAGCTGAAACCGGTTCATACTTGACAATTTCAGGCTGAAGTTTTCCAATAGCCCGGCTTGGAATATAGGGTGGATTTGAAACAATCATATCAAATAGAGGCCTTTTGTCCTTAAAAGGCTCGAACCAATCTGCACAAATAAAACTGACCCTGCTTTTAAAACCATGATGCGTTGCATTTTGCTTGGCCAGTTTGACAGGGGCTGTTTTTCGATCAGACGCAAAGAAAAGGTGACAAGGTCTCATGGATGCAAGGGCTAACACCACCGCCCCGGAGCCTGTGCCAAGCTCGAGTATGCGCTTTGGGACAAACATCGGATGAGAAGTTGAATCTTGCGGCAATAGATTAATGGCAGCCTCAACCAGAAACTCCGACTCGGGTCTTGGAATCAAAACATCTTTTGTAACCATAAAATCCATAGACCAGAATTCCTTTTTCCCCACGATGTATGCAACCGGTTCTCTGCTGATACGTCTCTTTATTAAATTCTTGAATATCGACAGCTCATTGCTGGAAAGTGGCTGATCGTATTGCAAATACAAATCTATTCTTTGTAACTGCAATGCATGGGCAAGAAGTATTTCGGCTTCGATTCTTGGGCCGTCTATATCATGGGATTCAAAATAAGATGTGGTCCACCTGAGGAGTTTTATTATCGTCCACTCAGGATCAGTGGACCTCGGCTGGTTCTGCATTCTGTAATGCCTGGGTTTGGTAATAAGTTATAAGCGCTTCTATGATTTCATTGATTTCACCCTGCAAAATATTCTCCAGTTTATACAGCGTAAGCCCGATTCTGTGATCGGTAACTCTTCCTTGTGGGAAATTATATGTTCTTATCCTTCCGCTTCTGTCTCCATCCCCAATCTGGCTCTTTCGCTCCTGAGATCTTTTTTCATCCTGCTCTCTTGTCACACGATCAAGAATACGGGCACGAAGAACTTTCATTCCCTTATTCTTATTTTTCAGCTGCGATTTTTCATCCTGACATGTCACAACAATACCTGTCGGCAGATGGGTAATACGCACGGCTGAATCGGTTGTGTTCACACTCTGACCGCCCGGGCCGGTGGCTCGAAATACATCAACTTTGATCTCGCCGGGATCGATATGAATTTCAACATCTTCGGCTTCGGGTAAAACTGCAACGGTAACGGCGGAAGTGTGTATCCTCCCTTGGGTTTCGGTTTCCGGAACACGCTGAACACGATGGATGCCGCTTTCGTATTTTAAGCAGCTGTATGCCCCTTTGCCATGAATCATGGCAATGACCTCCTTTAATCCGCCGATGCCGGTTGGATGATGGTTCAAGACTTCGACTTTCCAGTTTTTGAATTCTGCATACTTATTATACATTCTAAACAAATCGCTGACAAACAGTCCGGCCTCTTCACCGCCGGTACCAGCCCGAATTTCAAGAATAACATTCTTGTCATCATTGGGATCTTTGGGTAAAAGCAGTTTTTTGAGATCATACTCGAGGTTGTCTTTTTTAAGCGTCAGGGCGTCGACTTCATCTCGGGCCATCTCTTTTATATCCGGGTCTTTATCCTTTAATAACTCCATGCTTTCATCAAGTTCTATCAAGGTCTGCTTGTATGTTCTATAGATCGTTACAATTTTACTCAGTTCAGCATGCTCACGGCTATATTTTTGATATGCCTCCCGATCCTGGATGATCTCGGGATCGCTTAAAAGCCTCTCAACTGCTAAAAAGCGATCTTCAACACCTGTTAATCTATCAATCATTTTTCCTGTACAAACGCATTAAGATTAAAATTGAGGGATTATCGAGTTTGCCGGTCGTAAGATCCCGCCTTTCAGTGAGATGCAAGTCGAAGATCCCGAATTTTTTCTATCAGGGTCATGAGACATGCAGCCCCGCTATATTAAGCGGGATAAACCTCTGTCTACTACTGCAAATGCCTCATAACACAGCGGATTCGACAAAATCGTCAATCCGGAAGATTACACCGTGTCACTTTTCTAATGGATTGCCGGCTCCTAAAATAAACCGCCCATCACCTTTTCTATCTCAATGAGGGGGTTTACCAGAATTTGGTGAATGGGCTGTCTATTGATTCTGAAATTTTTCGTATTTCTTGCGGAAACGCTCAATTCGACCTGCAGTGTCCACAAGTTTCTGTTTACCGGTAAAAAAAGGATGGCATTTCGAGCAGATCTCTACACGTATGTCCGATTTTGTTGATCCCACTTCCAGAACATTTCCACAAGCGCACCTTATGGTTGTTTCTGCATACTCAGGATGAATGTCCGTTTTCATATATTCTAAACCTCCTCATCTTTTCTTATGTGTTCATTGAATCTAGAAACATTTTATTATCTTTGGTTCCATTCATTTTATCAAGTAAAAATTCCAAACTGTCAACAGGATTTAATGAAGAAAGTAACTTCCTTAGAATCCATACACGGTTCAGTGTTTCCCGGGACAAAAGAAGCTCTTCCTTTCGTGTGCCCGACTTCTTGATATCTATGGCAGGAAATACCCGTTTGTCGGCAAGTCTTCGATCGAGTTGAATCTCCATGTTGCCGGTTCCTTTGAACTCTTCGAAAATAACCTCATCCATACGACTTCCGGTGTCAACCAGAGCAGTTGCGATAATGGTAAGGCTCCCACCCTCTTCGATATTTCTGGCAGCTCCGAAAAAACGTTTTGGGCGTTGAAGAGCGTTTGAATCAACACCTCCGGAAAGAATTTTACCGCTGGGAGGAATAACAGAGTTATAGGCCCGGGCAAGTCTCGTAATACTGTCCAACAGAATGATAACATCCTTTTTATGTTCTACAAGGCGCTTGGCTTTTTCAATAACCATTTCAGCAACCTGAACATGTCTTTCAGCAGGCTCGTCAAAGGTTGAACTGATCACTTCACCATCGACGGATCGTACCATATCCGTAACCTCTTCCGGCCGCTCATCAATAAGCAGTACAAATAAAACAATGTCTTTATGATTGGCACTGACACTGTTGGCAATGGACTGCAAGAGCATGGTCTTGCCGGATCTGGGCGGTGAAACAATCAACCCCCTCTGACCAAAACCAATAGGCGTTAAAAGGTCCATGATTCTCACGGAATAGTTATCAGAATCGGATTCAAGCATGATCTTCCTGTCCGGATAAAGCGGTGTCAGGTTGTCAAAAAGTATTTTTTCCCTGGCTACCTCCGGATCTTCATAGTTGACCGCCTCAACCTTTAATAGGGCGAAATATCTTTCCGTCTCCTTTGGCTGGCGAATCTGTCCGGATACCGTATCCCCGGTTCGTAAATTAAATCGACGTATTTGAGATGGTGATACATAAATATCATCCGGTCCTGGCAAATAATTATAATTGGGCGCCCGTAAAAACCCGAATCCATCCGGAAGTATTTCGAGTGTGCCCTCTCCGAATATCAAACCGGTTTTTTCGATCTCTGCCTGTAAGAGAGCAAAAATAAGCTCCTGTTTCCTCATTCCGGCAGCCCCGTCAATTTTGAACTCTTTTGCCAAAAGATTCAGCTCTTTGATCTTTTTTTCTTTAAGCTCAACGATGTTCATTAAAAAATTATCCCTCCCATTTATATTTCCGTTTTTTTACGATGATTTTGTCTTATATATGTTCGTTTTTAATTTGAAAACCGATCTGAAAAAAACATAGGAACCTTCGACAGGCATATCTGTAGATATGTCGAGAATTTATATAAATTTTTGATGCGCAACAAATCAGGCAGATCGAGTAAT
>JASFGF010000307.1:0-4078 GCA_050123915.1 Desulfobacterales bacterium
CCTATGCCTTTACCAATCATGCCAGGCCGCCTGATGATGGCAAATTGCGAGACGTTAAACCCGACTTGAACTGGATAAGCGTTGGCGGTCAGCATATTATGCCAAAACCGGGTGTCTGGAAATACCCTCCGGTTTCTCTGAATCTCATATATACTTAGGGCTCGCTAAAAAATAACTTCACATTTTTGCATCTCAGCTTCAGTCTATCTTTGGCCGATAACTCAATCGCAAAAGCCTTGAAATAGCTTGCTATTCCCATGGGGTTGTTCTCTCGGACCCGTCAAGCCTGAACCAAATCTGAGCGCCAATTCTGCGAAATTATTTTTGAGCGAGCCCCGAGCCTATTATTTTCATCATGGCGGTTTCGTCACAATCCGGAAATTTAATACACATGATGCAGTCCGCCCAAATTTTTATGGGAAGTTCTGATCTGTCTATTTGTTGAAAACCGAAACGCTTAAAAAAACCGGGACGGTATGTTAGTGCAAACACTTTTTGTATTTCAAAAGATTTTGCTTCCAAAAGCACGTGTTCGACAAGTTTTGATCCGATTTTATTCCCCACATGTTCCGGATGTACTGCCAGGGAGCGTATCTCGGCAAGATCCGTCCAGCAGAACTGTAATGCGCAGCATCCTAAAACGCTGGCGTCTTTGCCATCAACGTAAACCGTGAAATCCCTCACATGATCATATAGAACGCTTAAAGGTCGGGGTAAAAGTTCACCTTTGCTGCCATATTGCTGAAGCAGTGCATGAATAAACTTTATATCCTTAATGGTGGCTTTTCGAATCATCGTCTACCTCATCTCATCATCAATCATTTATTTTACCCATGACAGAAAGTCAACAGCCATGAGTAATTTTAACGATATGATTTGGGCTCTGTTCCTTTTTTGAAAAGCGCTTTAACTGCATTTGGAGCATTATCTGCTGCAAGAAGACCGGTCGTTGGATCTATGCTTACCTTTACGACATCATCTGGAATATCAAAATACTGAATCGGTCTGTTATGGAGCGCTCTTTTCATGAATTCTATCCATATCGGCAGCGCTGCTCTTGCTCCTGTTTCTCCTTTGCCAATGGTCGTAAATGTATCTTGACCCACCCATACTCCGGTGGTAATTGATGGCGAAAAGCCGATAAAAAGCGCATCTTTGTACTCGTTGGTTGTTCCAGTCTTTCCGGCAATTGGGCGCTGAATAATTTTTGCTTTTTTCCCCGTGCCATCTTGAATGACGCTGCGGAGCATGTCTGTGATGATAGCGGAACTTTCTCTTGAAATAACGGCCTTTTTGATAGGTTTCACACGCCACACCGGTCGTCCGTTTCCATCAACGACCTCCATGACTCCATAGGGTTCTATGAGTTTACCCTTATTTGGAAAAACCGAGTAAGCTGCCGTCAAATTGATCAATTTAACTCCAGAAGTGCCAAGGGCGAGAGAAAGATTCGGGTACAGGGCCGATTCAATGCCTAAGGTGTGTGCAAATCCGACGACTGAAGAAGGTCCCAACATCTCGATGAGCCTTACTGCAGGAATATTTTTTGAAAGTGCCAGTGCTGTTCTCAGCGTCATTTCACCCTTATAATCTTCGGAAAAATTATTCGGTTGCCAGTCTTTTCTTCGGTTTCCAGTTTTGAAGGCTACCGGTGCATCGAGAACAATTTTGTTTTGTGAAAAACCCTGTTCAATGGCATAGGCATAAACGATAGGTTTAAATGCAGATCCAGGTTGTCTCCGGGCGATTGTTGCCCGGTTAAAAGGGGTTTTTAAGTAATCCCTTCCACCGACCATGGCTAGGATGCCGCCGGACAAGACATCCAGAGAAACGAGCGCGCATTGAGGGTCGGGATTTATTATGAATTTTTGTTTCATCCTGTGTTCAAGGGCAGAAAGTCCTTTTTCAACAGCAAATTCCGCTGCCTGTTGAAGCTTGAAATCAAGGGTAGTCACAACGGTAAGGCCACCCTTGTAAAGTCTTGACGAACCAATTGTATTCTCAAGAAAATATTTGATATAATCGATAAAATAAGGCGCTTTGATTCTGCTTTTATCTTGTTTGGCGAGATTCAAAGGTGCTTCTTTTGCACGGTTAAATACAGCCTGGGTGATACCATTTGTATCTTTCATTTGTTTTAAAACAATATTCCTTCGTTTGAGTGCAAGATCTTTATCAATTAAGGGAGAGTATCTCGAAGGTGACTTTGGAAGACCGGCTAAAAGGGCGCATTCAGCAAGATCCAAATCACTTACAGGTTTACCGAAATAAATTCGGGCAGCCGATTCCACACCGTAAGCGCCGCTGCCAAAGTAAACCTGATTAAGGTAAAGCTCCAGGATTTCATCTTTTGTATATCGGCGTTCTATTTGAAAAGAAAGGAAGGCTTCTTTTGCTTTTCGCAATAAGGTTTTACGCGGTTTTAGAAAAAGTGTCTTAGAGAGTTGCTGGGTAATGGTACTGGCTCCCTCGACAAATTTGCCGGCTTTGATATCTCGCAAGATGGCCCTTAAGATTCCTTTAAGATCGATACCGCTATGCTGATAAAAACTTCTGTCTTCAGTAACGATTAATGCCTTTTTTAAGTTATCGGGGATCATTTCTATCGGCACGGGATCTCTTTTCTCTAAAAAGAATTCCGCAAGAATCACCTCATCCGCAGAGTAAATTCGGGTAATGGAAGATGGCTTGAAAGATTCAAGATTCCGAATTTGTGGAAGATCTTTCGTCAGGGCGATAAAAAACCCTGCCATACTTCCGAATATTATTCCAAAGAGAAAAAGAAGTAAAATCCCGATATTTTTTTTGTTGAAATGAAATCCAGCCATTCTCATATGGTTTTTATGTCTTGACTGTTATATCCTTAGAATGTAAATACCAAAGTCAATTTTTGCACCCTTAATTTTAGGCACCGCCAATACAGCGTGGCAGGACGGGAAAAATATTTAAGGGAAAATCATATTTAAAAAAGCGATATAAATGTTTTTAAGGAGTTATAACAATGACCCATCATCACCATGACCACGAGGTACAGAGCAATTTATCATTTGATGAAAAAATGATCAAACTACTTGAGCACTGGATAAAGCACAATGAGGATCATGCCCAAACATACAGGGATTGGGCTCAGAAAGCAAAAGAGAAAAACAAGAGCAAGGCTGCCTTAATGCTGGAAGATGCCGCTGAGATGACCCTGTCGATTAGTAAAAAGTTTGAATTGGCCATAAAATTTATTGGTGAGGGTTGAAGGGAAGCAAGATTACTTTTCTATTCCGATTCTGGCCTTGACACCCTTTTGAAAATAATGTTTAACCTCCTTCATTTCGGTCACCAGGTCAGCCTTTTCAATGATTCGGGAATCCGCGCCCCGTCCTGTTATTATAAGTTCAACATCCTTGGGCTTTTCATCCATTATCTTCAGTATATCATCTACAGATAAAAGCCCAAGCTTTGCAGCGACGTTTGCTTCTTCCATGATAACCACATTTTGTTGACCTGACATAAAGGCCGCTTTGATTTTTTCTACGCCCTTTCGGGCGGCTTCGATGTCCGAGGCAGAAGGCTTGCCTTTTATAAAACGACCGCTTCCAAACTGTTCCACCGTTATCAAATCCTTAAATCTTTTGAGAGCTTTTATTTCGCTATATTCACCCATCTTAATGAACTGGGCGATAAAAACCTTAAGACCCGCTCCGGCAGCCCGTATTGCCAGGCCCAATGCCGCTGTGGTTTTTCCTTTTCCATTTCCGGTATACACTTGAATATAGCCTTTCATCTTACTCCCCTCTAATTAATTTTTATCATCCCTTCTGATAAGATCATTGGCGTAACACGCGTTGTCCAACACAACAAACACCTTACTCCCGGGCTGGGCAAAATCCAGAGAGTTTCCGAGGTCATCGAATATGGCATGAATCCTGTCATTTTTGACGGGGCCTTTTCTCCCTAATATCTGAATGGTGTTACCTTTGAAAAATTTATTTCGTACGTCAATCTCTATGCCCTGCTTTTTGGATTGGCCGATGACCTTTCCAATAAATTTATGTCCGCTATGTTGCAAATTATCATAGGTCGGCGA
>JASFGF010000308.1:0-4068 GCA_050123915.1 Desulfobacterales bacterium
TTAATTGCAATCTAAATGCCAATGATCATCAAAAAGTTTTGTCGATTTATCTACCTGATATTTTTATATTATTATTCGAACTCTTCGTTGAAACAAAAAAAATTGATTTGATCTAAGAAATAAAAATGATTAAATCGGCTACGATTGGGAGCAGTATAAGGAAGGATATTATATAAAATTGTGTAAAATCAATTTGTTAAAATACTGTAGCTTTTAATGCGTCTGCTGTAGCAAATGATTACACTATAATGATCGCCATTGTGAGGCTTTTCACAAACTCCGTGTTTTTGTGTGAAACTGTGGGGGAGAACCAATCAAAACAACATGTTGAAATAGACATTCAGTAATCAAGTCGGTACGGGGGCTTTTCACTATCACTATCAAATATCGTTGGAAATTTAGTCGGTTATATGAAAAATAATTGTTGACAAAAAAATTAGGCTATGGTTTCCAAATGAACAAATTTTCATAATATAATGACGTAATATTTTTACAGCACTTAAGTCGCTCCTCAGACAAAAAAACCAATAACAACCATCGGAAATTTAAAATGACAAGTCAACCTTGTTTGGTGAAGAACTTATATGAAAAACTATCGGAAATTTCGCCGGGACAAATCACCCGATCTCAATGCAGACAGCAAATCGAAAAGCTGTTAGAGTTATTGGACGATATTTGCAAAGGAAGGGGACAGACAAACCACTTGGCGGTCATGAACGATCTGGCCGGGATACTTGTGAAAGATGCTGCTGATAAGGTCTGTGTTGATTTGGGTCATATGGTTTCATTTGTCTTGGAAAAATTCAGAGATGTTTTTTTAACCCACATAGAAGCGCATTATTGTCCCACAGGGGAATGCGTTGCCCTTTCCGCCGCACCATGCCAGCTGGCATGCCCTGCCGGTGTCGACGTACCGAGTTATGTGGCGCTTGTGGGCATCGGACGATATAAAGAAGCCTTGGAAGTATTGCGGGAAGATCTTCCGCTTCCCGGTGCGCTCAGCCGAGTCTGCGTCCATCCTTGCGAAAAGGCTTGTCGGCGAGGAACCATGGATGAACCCATCGCCATCTGTCAGCTCAAACGCGTGGCCTTTGACAAGGCCTATGAAGAGGGAATACCCCCGCTCAAAGAAACGTGTCATCGATACAACGAAAAAATCGCCATCATCGGCAGTGGTCCTGCAGGCCTTTCCGCGGGTTATTTTTTGGCCAAAAAAGGCTACAGATCCACAATTTTTGAATCCAAGCCCGAACCGGGCGGTATGCTCAGGTGGTGGATACCCGCCTACAGGCTACCCAACGACATATTGGAGCTGGAAATAAACCATATCAAATCCTTGGGCGTCGATATTCATACTGGAGTTACTTTTGGGAAAGATATCTCGTTGACGTCTCTTAAAAAACAAGGTTTTAATGCGTTTTTTTTGGGAATTGGGGCCCACAACCCCATGCGGCTTAACATCCAAGGAGAAAAAGATTTTTCAGGAGTCGAGGACTGCCTGACCTTTCTCTATAAAGCCCGCCGGGGAACAGCAAAGGTGGGCAAGAGGGTAATGGTCATCGGGGGCGGCAATGCTGCGGTGGATTGCGCCCGCACCGCCATTAGGTTGGATGTTGACGAAGTTCACCTGGTGTACCGGCGAACCAAACGGGAAATGCCGGCCCACCCGAAAGAAGTACAGGATTTGGAGGAAGAGGGAGTTGTTTTGAACGTTTTACTATCCCCAATTCGTATCCATGGTGAAAATGGACAGGTGACCGGGCTTGAGTGCATCCGAAACGAACTGAGCAAACCCGATGCAACCGGCCGCAGACGTCCTGTCCCTGTAGAAGGAACTGAACATATCCTACCGGCAGATACGATTATATGCGCCATTGGACAAGAAGTGGATGCAGAAAGCTTAAAACACGTCAATCGTTTGGAACTCACAAAAAGACTCTTGATCACCGTCAATCCGGTCACCATGGAGACTTCCGTTCCAGGAGTTTTCGCCGGCGGAGATGTGGTCACCGGGCCTGCCACTGTTGTCGAAGCCGTGGCTTCCGGGAAAAAAGCCGCAGAAGCCATCCACCGTTTTTTGAGGGGAATGCCCAATCCTGAATATACAATGATACCGCTTAAGCGCCAACAGGTCCAAGTCATGGATGTTTCACCCAAAGAAAAATCTCTTTCGTCAAGACCTGACATGCCCGTGATGGATCTTGAAGCCAGAAAAGACAGCTTTAAAGAAGTGGAACTTGGTTTGTCGGCCAATAGCGCGATTCAGGAAGCAAAAAGGTGTTTGCGCTGTGATATTTGCATAAGTTGCGGACGGTGTATCGAGGTATGCCGGGATCAGATGGGCGTGGATGCGATTCACCTTTCTTATGTGGACAGGAACTCTACTGCTGAAACGGATTTCCGTCGTCCTACCGAGTATTGTATCGGATGCGGGGCCTGTGCCTTGAATTGCCCCACAGCGGCGATCACCATACAGGACAAAAACGCAATAAGGACCCTTCGAATGTGCGGCGCCGAGATGGCTCGACATCAGTTGATCACATGTACTTCCTGCGGCGACTCTTTTATTCCAGAGAAACAACTGGAATTCGTCATGAAACGCTTGAATGACAATACAAAGATCAAATATTCGGGGAATATCTGTCCGGTATGCGCCAGAAAAATCGGGGCAAAGAACCTCGTCGGTAAAATCTTAGTTTAATAGAACCTATCTCAAAAATTTTGATATCTTTCGAAGAAATCAGGCCATCGAAAAATTCGGGTTGTACATCTTGGTAAGCATTTAAAGCTCTGCAATAGCCTTGGCAAAACGTTCCCTTCTAATGGCAGGCATTTTTTCGGCATTTTCAAAATGCAGACAATGGGTGGTACAAATCGTTACGCAGGCCGGTTTTAGTCCTGCATCCACCCGGTCCATGCAGTAGTCACATTTGACAACCTTGCCGGTTTCGGAATTCCACTGGGGCGAACCCCAGGGACAGGCAGACATACAACTCTTACATCCCACACAGAGATTGGAATCTATAAACACGATGCCATCCTGGGAACGCTTCTGCATGGCCCCTGTGGGACAGGCGGCCACACACCAGGGATTTTCGCAATGAAAACACGGCATGAATACATAAGACGCCCGGGGTTCCCCATGAATCATTTTGGGTCCAACGGTAATAATATCCGTAGGTTTCGGTCCCACCAGAATATGTTTATTGCTTTTACATGCTATGGTGCAACTAAAACAACCGATACATTTCTTTTGGTCCTGGTACAGATAGTAAATGCTCATTATTTTCCTCCATAGATTAAAGGAATTTCCCTTAAGCTGGTTTAACCGTAACAAAAGTATCGTGTAATGCCGGACTTCCACCTATTATATCCGTAAGATTCTCCTGGAGTAGGGCATCTGATAAACCTTTATTATAAGACCGGGTGGCCGATTTGGCTTGGTGGCCAAAACCATGGAGCATAAAGACAGCCTCGGGATGAATCATGTCGGTTACTTTGGCCTTAATTTTTCCGCTGCCGACATGTGAAGAAACCTCCACTGTGTCACCGTCTTTAATCTCCAGCTCGCCCGCCTTATTTTCGCTTATCCAGAGAACATTCTCTGATATGATTTCATTCAAATACGGATTGTTTTGTGTTGATATATGGGTATGGAGCGCAGTTCGCCCCACCACCAGCCGGAATGTTTCATCCGGTGGTTTCGATACAGGTTCATAAGCCGGAAAAGATTCAAAGCCGGCATCTTCCAAAAGGGATGATTTAAATTCAATCAACCCCGACTTTGTTTTGAATTTTATGCCCTTTTTACGATCCCAAAAAATCTGTTTATTTCCGTACGCCACAAACCCTTTGGTTTCAAAATCTTCAATTTTAAAGCCGGTCCCTTTAAGTTGCCAACGAACCAGGTCATCCATGTTCTTATAAGGAAAATATTTACCGATGCCGATGCGTTCCCCGATCTGTTTAAGGATCATGGCCCCTTCGCGGGTGTCATAGCAGGGGGGGACCACCTGTTTTCTTAAAAACATCTGGGGTTTTAATCCGTTGGCCTGCTGGATGGAGTCT
>JASFGF010000309.1:0-4064 GCA_050123915.1 Desulfobacterales bacterium
CTGTTCGCCGATTGTGGCGTTACCCTGGGTATTCGCCTTGGACAGAGGACCAGGAGTCTGGATCTCCACATCTGTGGGATCCTGATCATCCGGATCATCCGGCGATGAAACGCCGTTGGTGTATGGGTCATCACTCGTAGCGAAGAAGTCGTCGGTGGGATCGCTCGGGGTTCCCTGATCGGCGTTGAGGCTCGCTTGATTAGAGACCACGGTGCCGTTGGTAAGGGTCGATCTGAGGGTGATGTCAAAATCGATCACTAGCTCGTCGCCTTGGGCGACATCCACGCCGGTGACCTCCAGCTGGCCCGTTCCACTCGTCCCTCCGGTTTGATTAAAGGAAAATGAACCGGCAGAGACGGTAACATTGGTAGGCGGACCCGTGAAGGTGTTCACCACGTCGAGCTCATCCCTGAGCGTGATTCCATCGATATCCTCGGTAAGATTGAAGAGGCGCACATGGTAGTGCAGCGTATCGCCCGGAGCGGCAGTAGTGGCCGGGTACATGCCGGTGTTGAGATCCTCAACGGTTTTCTCAAAATAGTAGCCGTTAAGCGCCGCCGTGACACTCTCGTTGTCCTGGAAATCAAGAATGGTTGGTGTGCCGTTGGTCAGCGTGAACGGGCCGTATTGGCGACGGTCGCTGTAGCCGCTTTCAGCGCTGAACCACTGGGTTGCACCTGCCACATTGGTGAGCGTGGCTCCGCTATTGCTGAAACCTGGGTCCAGCTGGGATTGGTAGGTGATGATCAGGTGCTGAGACGGCCCGATAACGGCATTGGCAGACTCCATGGTCAGGCTGAGCTGACACGTGGCACTGCTATAAGTAACCGAGTAGTCGTTGGCAGCCTGATCCAGTGTATAGACCTCAGTCACGCCATCTGCCTCAAAAATCTGAGCGCTGACCCCTATCCCACTGGTGGGATCATAGGTGCACATGCCGACAGCGATATTGTCGAGGATCGTGGTGTTCCAGGCATCACCGCTGCCATTGTTCTGGACGTCGATGGTGAAGGTTGCTGTGTCGCCAATATTCAGGGCAGTCGCTGTAGTAGACTTCGTAACCACCAGATCGGGCCCGACAATGGTCATCGGCGGCGTAATCCCATCCTGCCCGGGGAGGGGCTCAAAGTTCGTTCCATTGATCATCCTCCCCAATTCCCAATGGGCAGTGTTGATGAACTGCTTCCCCGCATAGTTCGCCGAGGTGTCATCGAGGACGACCGTAAACTCGAGCACGAGTTGAGTCCCGGCTGGAATCAAGGACAACGCCGGGTTGTCGAGATACGAGAAGGAAAGGTGCTTGTTATCTCCCGAGTTTGTCAGCTGCGTTATAATAGAGCCATTGATGTCCTTCAGGACGGCGGTGTTGTTCACGTAGGTGAGATCCGCAGGATTGTTACCGTCAACGCCCGTGGCGGTGAGATCGTCGGTGATTTGAATGTGATAAATGTCTTGGGTATCCGGGTTACCGGAGTAGACGTAACCCGATTCCGTCAGCATCGCCATGTCCGGAAACGTGAGCGTGTAAGTGAAGGGCTCACCGATGGTGGCCGTAGTCTGGCCGGCGGGGTTATTCTTGTGAATTCCATCTACTGGTATGATAAATTGCTGACAGCTGGAAGAGATGTCGGTAAATGAGTCGTTAGTCAACCAAAACGTAAACTCGGCTTGAGTGGGGTCGTTACATGACATGTTTCCGTCGTAGTAGACGTTGTCGAAGATAATAAGATAATCTTGATTATCAGGGAAATAAAAGTTGATATTGGTGATGGGGAATCCGCCAATGGACTCCGGAAAGTTCTTTATCGTGCAGTTCATGTCAATCCCGAATGTGGAGGCGGATCGAACGCGATTATAGTCGGAGGGTTTGCTACCGTCAACGACTCCGCCGAAGTCGGAGCACATCACCCTCGTCGCCGCACGTGCGGAGTAGGCACTTCCCAACAACAGTATGAGAAGAATCAGCAGAGGGATTCCGAGGTTGGCACTACGTGTCCTCAGAGTAATGCAGAAACTTTTCCAGTTCCATATCTTCCGGTTCGAACATATCTCTCGCAGCTTGCCCAGCAACGGCAATGTCACAACAGACATGATCAATGCATTCCAAAGTTTGGTATTGGTTTTCTTGGATAGTGAAAGGTGTGACCAGCACCATAGGAATAAAACCGCAAGAACACAACCGGCCGCAATTGATCTGTTAAAGAAGAAAATTGTTTCCACGACAACTCCTTTTCTACCTCGCAAAAAGGTGCATAAAGAGATGTCGGGGCTTTGCTAAATATATAGCGCCCATCCGGCTAGTAAAGGCGCCGGATTCAGGCACTACTATTAAAAAACTTCGGTTCATTTTTTACCCCCACAGTAAAAAAAGTCGAATTTATCAAAAACGCGATTTCAGATAGTTAATTGGTTTTTACCACCCCCTTTTCAATATTTCCCTCAGGTTTGGTTTTGGATGTATACCTTTGACAAGTTCTTTAGGCGAGGACTTGCAATAATCGTGCAACATCTAAAAATAAATTTCTCTAAATAGGTTTTAAAGTATTTAAATTTCAATGGGTTAATATATATTAAAAAATCTCATACCGGAATCGAACGCAATAAGAAATTGACAAATTTGGTCAAAAAAAAGGCTCTTTTTTGGCCATTTTAAACCTGAATGAGTGATTTTAGAAGCTTGTTTGCCTCACCGCAAGCGGCATCTTCGACCATCGAGGTTAAGCCGGATAAACCCCGAGAGGAGGGTTCTTAGATTAGCAACGACAAGAGTTGAACATAACAAAATTGGGTTCCGGGGGAGAAGATGATGAACTTTAGAAGCTAATTAGGGGGAGGAATAAGAAAGCCCCTGGAGATATCTCCAGGGGCCTGTGGGGGTAAAAAACGAAGGACGAAGTCTCTTCATCTTCTACTAACTAATAACTATATATACTAAATTACAGAGTCAAGATTTTTTTAAAATACGAATTTTTTAAGAAATATTTCACAATTTTTTTCTATTAGACGTTTTTGATAAATCTTATTATTAAGAATTGTCAGATTGAAAAGCAGAAATCATGCCAAAATTCCTCACGACACCCTGAAAGATTTAATATCTTAATAATTTCATAAGGTTATTCTAAACAGAAACAAATTGCACACAAACACCATCTGCCAAAATTGAGTATCTGGTGACATTATTTGACAGGTTTTAAAATATTTTGAGATACTCTTGAGAGAAACAACCGCTAGATGTATTATGGCAAAAAAAACCCCTGGGCATCTGTTTGACCAGGGGCTACTGTGGGGGTTGGTAGTTCAGGGGAAGCGGCTATTAAAACCCCTAATTGAATCAACCTCTTTAAATGCCGTTATTAGCTCGATATTTGTTAAGTGATATATATCTTATTTATCTGACCGAGAACCAAGATGCACGCGCATAAGAGAAGCCAATTCTTAACTACCGAGCACTAACAGTGCAAAAACCATGCTAAATTGGCTTTTTGTGGCACAGTTCAGCTCATATCGCTATAAAATCAGACAATTACATATTTTAAAAATTATGATCGATACTAACACTTCAAATCAAAACATCTGAATTATGAAGTATACTCCATAATATTTATGGAAAGTTTTTCATAAAAACGAGGCAATAAACCTTAGATGTAAAATACGGTCCGTATAGTTGGTAAAGCGAAAACCGGTAACTCTGAAAGACATCCTTAACCTTTAACCGTCAGACCGATCTTTCACATTTATATGGTAAATAACCACAGCGATATTAACAAGTGTAACGCCTAAAATTATATACACCAGCATATCATTTCTCCTATATGTATATATCGGCAATTACATCTAAAACCTAAACTGAGCGTTTAAAATAGTGACTGGCCTATAAACAATTAATAATTAATAACAAATATACTTTTTAAAGCCGCTAATGAAGTCTAATCTAATGGGTGGATTTAATTAAACAAAAAAGGGTTAACCAAAATCATGGTTAACCCCTTCAAAATAACGTCTTTTATTGGTGCCGAGGGACAGAATCGAACTGCCGACACGGGGATTTTCAGCTCTCAAACCTA
>JASFGF010000310.1:0-4061 GCA_050123915.1 Desulfobacterales bacterium
AAACACAATAATACGGTGCTCGTAATTGGCGGAGGTGTTGGTGGTATTCGAGCTGCCATGGATCTGGCCGAATCGAAACGGGATGTTGTATTGATCGACAAGGCATATTCCATCGGCGGGCTGATGACCCAACTGGATCGTACCTTTCCCACCAACAATTGCGATTTGTGTACCCTGTCTCCCAATTTGTCTGAAAGTGGTCGTCAATTGCATATCGAACTGATGGCAATGACCCAGGTCGCTGAAGTCCAAGGGGAGGCGGGTAATTTTAAATTAAAATTAATCACCGAACCACGATTCATCGATCTGGAAAAATGTACGGCATGTGGAGATTGTTATAAACAGTTTCCAGAGTGTGTTCGTTTTTCACCAGGTCTCGATCATCGTGCGCCCACCTGCATGCGATATCCTCAGGCAATCCCCCATGCCTTTTCCATCGATATAAAAAAATGTAAAGATATTGATGGATTGGTAAAAGTTTGCAAGGCGGGTGCCATCCTTCCTGAAGATACCCAAAAGACTCGGGAAGTAAACGCCGGCGCCGTTGTACTTGCGCCGGGAGCCGAGGTGTTTGACCCAGGCAAATTGGATAGCCTGGGTTATGCAACCAATGCTGACGTGGTTACCAGCCTGGAGTATGAACGCATATTATCCGCATCCGGTCCCACCCAGGGTGAGCTTGTTCGTCCTTCAGATGGAAAACAACCTTCTAAAATAGCCTGGATTCAATGTGTGGGATCACGCAGTCTTCATGAAGGTGCTGCTTCATATTGTTCCAGCGCGTGTTGTATGTTTGCATTGAAGGAGGCCATCGTTACCAAGGAGCGCTTTCAAGATTCCATCGAAACCTCCATCTTTTATATGGACATGAGAACGTTCGGTAAAGACTATGAATTGTATTTAAATCGGGCCAAAGACGATTACGGTATTCGTCTGGTGAGAAGTCGCCCCCATAGTATTTTTCATGATCCTAAAACCGGGGCTCTGTCCATTATCTATACGCCCCATGACAGCAATACCAATGCCACTGAAGATTTCGATATGGTGGTGCTTTCCACCGGCTTCAAGGTTTCCAAGGACGTGCAGGAACTGGCTGGAAAAATGGGAATCGAGTTAAACGAACACCATTTTGCAAAAACAGATAGCTTCAATCCGGTGGCCACTTCCAAGCCCGGCATTTATGTCTGTGGGATGTTCGAGAGTCCAAAGGATATTCCCGAAACCATGGTCCAAGCCAGTGCAGCAGCATTTTGTGCTTCAAAAGATTTACCCGTGTTCCCTGAAATTCCGGAAAGCCCCGAAGACTTTCCACCCGAGCGCGATGTCAGCCAGGAACCTCTTAGGATCGGAGTGTTTGTTTGTGACTGCGGTTTAAACATCGGCGGTGTAATTAATGCAAAGGGATTGGCGGATTATGCAGGGACACTTCCCGATGTGAAGGTATCTGAAATGATCGGCCATGGGTGCAGCCGGGAATCCCTGGCATATGTTGAAAACGTTATTATCGAAAAGAATTTGAACCGGGTGGTCATCGGTGGATGTTCGCCCAGAACTCACGAGACCAAATTTCAGGACGCTCTTCGCAGGGCGGGCCTCAATAAATATCTCGTTGAAATTGCCAATATACGGGATCAGGATACATGGGTTCACTTTGATCAACCCGGTGATGCATTCATTAAAGCCCAAGAGCTGATTCGTATGGCGACAATCAGCGTGGCGCTATCCCGACCGCTTACGGATAATGTATTTCCGATGAACAAAGATGTTTTGGTGGTTGGCGGCGGTGTAACAGGGATGAATGCTGCTTTAAGCATGGCAGATATGGGGTTTAAGGTGTATCTGGCAGAGCGGTCCGGTGAATTGGGAGGTGTTGCAAGAAAAATTCATAAGACGATTGAAGGGGATGATGTACAAGCCTATATGACAGGTCTGATTGCTAGAACCACACAACATGATCGCATTGAAGTCATCACCAACGCCTTCATTGTGGATCATACAGGTATGCCGGGTATGTTCAAAACCGGCTTCCAAATTGCACCGCAGATGTTTTACCGGCAGATTGAGCATGGTGTGACCATTTTGGCCACCGGGGCTTTACCAAACCAACCCAAAGAATACCTTTTGGGGGAACATAACAAGGTCATGACCCAACTCGATATGGATGCGATGCTTGAAAATCATCCGGATGACATCAAGGATTTTACCAATATTGTAATGGTCCAGTGTGTCGGGTCCCGGTGTCCGGAAAATCCCAACTGCTCGCGTATTTGTTGCCAGTCTGCGGTTAAAAATGCTCTCAGGATACTGGAACTCAATCCAACGGCTAAAATATTTGTTTTGTATCGAGATATGCGAACCTACGGATTTCATGAAGATTATTATAAAAAAGCCCGTGAAAAGGGTGTTATTTTTGTTCAATATGGAGCAGATGAACCACCCGAAGTTCAAGCCGCCGACGAGCAGTTGAAAGTTACATTTTATGATTCGATTCTCAAACGAAACGTATCGGTTTTTTCGGATTGTTTATGCTTGAGCACGGGACTCATTGCCGACGAAGAATCCACGGAAGACTTGGGCAGGATATTCCACATTTCAAAAACCATTGATAACTATTTTCTTGAGGATCACATTAAACTCAGACCCGTAGATTTGTCGGTCCCGGGATTTTTTGTGGCCGGTACAGCCCATGCGCCCAAAACCATCCGTGAATGTATTGCCCAAGCCCAGGCTGCGGCAAGCAGGGCCCATTCCATGTTGGCCAGAGATACGCTAAATCTTGGAGCTGCAATTGCACGGGTAGAGAAAGAGAAATGTGCGGCCTGTTTGATCTGTGTCCGGGCCTGCCCCTTCAGTATTCCGTTCATTAATGAGGACGGATATTCTGAAATAGATCCAACCAAATGCCATGGATGCGGCATATGTGCCGCTGAATGCCCGGCCAAGGCCATTCAACTCATGCAATATGAAGATGACCAGATCATGGCCAAATTGACGGGACTTTTAGAAAGGGTGAACTAATGGAAAATTTTGAACCGACTATTGTGGCTTTTTGCTGCCACTATTGCGCGTATACGGCGGCAGATATGGCAGGGAGTAAACGACTTTGTTATCCCCCCAATGTTAAGATCATAAGAGTACCCTGCTCAGGGAAAGTCGATGCCATTCACATCATGAAAGCCCTTGAGATGGGGGCTGACGGTGTTTATGTCGCGGGGTGTTTGGAGGGAGACTGCCATTTTAAAAACGGCAATATCGATGCTGCAAGACGGGTGGCCTATATTAAAAAACTGCTTGATGAAATCAACATTGGCGGTGAAAGGGTTGAGATGATTTTAATGTCGGCCGGCATGGGGGAACGTTTTGCACAGACAGCTGCCGATATGACGGAAAAAATCCGGAAACTGGGACCCAACCCGGTTAAATCCGCCCCCAAAGCAGAGAACGCAGCATAATTATAACGTTTATATAAAAGGAGAGTGAACGACAATGATCACTGCTGAACGGAAACCAATGGAAGAACTCATTGAATGCCTGAGACCATACCATCGCATTCTTCTTGTGGGTTGTAACGAATGTGTGACGGTTTGTGCGGCGGGGGGGAGGAAGGAGGTTGGAATTTTATCTTCCGCTCTTCAGATGGCGTTTAAGACAGAAGGAAAGACCCTTGAGGTCAAAGAAATGACCCTTGAAAGGCAATGTGATCCTGAATATGTAGAAGAACTTGTTACTCACATTGATCAAGCAGAAGCGGTCATGTCCATGGCTTGCGGCTGTGGTGTCCAGGAAATTGCCAGGCGGTTTAAAGCCAAGCCGGTTTACCCGGCTGTGAACACAACGTTCATGGGCGCTTCGGAACGTCAGGGTGTTTGGGCTGAAAGATGCCAGGGATGCGGAGAGTGCGTTTTGGGATTGACCGGAGGGATCTGTCCGATTGCGCGATGCTCCAAGCGGTTGTTGAACGGCCCTTGCGGTGGATCCACAAACGGCAAGTGTGAAGTGGATCCGGATATGGATTGCGCCTGGCAGCTTATATGGGATCGGCTGAAGGCTCTGGGGATAGA
>JASFGF010000311.1:0-4058 GCA_050123915.1 Desulfobacterales bacterium
GCGTTGGAGCCTCTTTTTAAGTCCTCGACATACTTGAGTATGCGTGTCGAAGATCCCGTCAACAGGCGGGGCGGGTTAAAACTCGGCTCCGCCTTTTTATCCCGCTGGGTTTTAGCGGGGGATCTTGAACCAAAATCTTTATTTTGAGATAGCTTCTATTGACTACTCGAAATCACCATTGTTCTTATATGCCCGAGTGTCGTTTACTAAAAGCGTCGCCCTCCGCCTTGATCACCTCCGCCTTGTCCGCCGCCGCGTCCACCGCCACCTCGTCCACCGCCGCCACGTCCACCGCCGCCACGTCCGCCTCCGCCGCGCCGTGGTCCTCCGGATCCTGCGCCACCTCGACGGCGATCAGAGCGAGGACGGGCTTCATTGACATTAAGGCTTCGACCTTTCAAATCCTTCCCGTTCAAGCCTTCGATGGCTGACTGTGCTTCGGATTTAGCGGGCATCTCCACAAATCCAAACCCTTTTGATCTGCCAGTGTAATTGTCTTTTATAACCTTGACGGTATCGACCTCTCCAAAGGCCTGAAACGCTTCTTTTAAATCCTCCTCGGTCACCTCATACGACAGATTCCCTACGTAAATATTCATTTTGATCTCCTTATCATAAAGATAATTTTAAAGGTTATTTCTCGTAATATAAGACTGTTATCAATTGAATATTACTCAATTTTACGTTTTTAAATCATAAGCTTTATTGGCGTTCGTATTTTCCAAGAAAAAGCAGAAGGAAATAAATCAGCTTACAATATTTCTCTTAAAGATTCTTAAATAATTAACGCAGGAAGCATAATTTCTTCGAGTTGCTTTCTTTGCTTTTCCAAGCTCTCTTTGTCTTTTACTCTATCGAATCTGATCATGTCTCCAAAACGAAGAAATACATGACTAAAGGGTTTTGGCAGAAGAAATCTATCCCAACTGTTGTTGAAATACCATGCTTTTTCTGCAGAAACAGAAAGAGGAACGATGACGGCATTGGAAGCATGGGCCAAACGGATTACGCCGGCCTTGACAATCCCTGAAGGCCCTTTGGGTCCATCTACAATATGAGCTGCAAGCTTTTTCTCTTTTAAATTAGCAATCATTTTCTTTAAAGCCTCCATCCCACCTTTTGAAGAAGAACCCCGAACCGGATTCCAGCCATTGCGTAACGCCATCTTGGCGACTATTTCACCGTCCCGGCTCTGACTAATCATGATACTCGGATTGAAGGTTTTATAATTTTTAAAAGGACGAATAGCTGAAAAAAATTGTTGATGCCAGGTGCAAAGCAAAACGACACCGCCATTTCTTCTATAATCCATCCAGTCATTATCATTTTCAATCTTTAAACGAAATGTCCACGAATAAAATAAAATTAGTCGATAAAAGAAAGAAATGAACGTCTCTGACGTAAGAAAACGATCCAGCTTTATTTGCAAGATGGCGCACTCCGTACTGCTAATGGTAAGTATTAAGATAGAAAAGTATGGTGCATTTCCCAATTAATAGGATTTGAGAGGCTGTAAGTTGATGGCTTGGGTGCCTTTAGAGGTTTCTTTTAATTCAAAAGATACTGGGTCACCTTTTTGTAAACCGAAATGTCCAAATTCCTTGATGCCCGATTTATGAATAAAAACATCCCCATGTTCTTCAGTATGTATAAAACCATAGCCTTTTTTTTCGCTGTATGATTTGACATAACCTTCCATCTAATGTTTTTCCTTTCCTTGTATCTTGTGCAAATGCTCAAGAGGTCACTTTGAAGGAAGACCAAAAAAAGACAGGTTCCTTGGACCAGCTCCAAAATAAATTTCAGAAATATACACAAGTAGTGATTGGTAGAATGAGTTAATGTCTAAAATAATCCATTCGAAATAATAAGTCAATAGAGTGACCGCAAAAATAATCGAGTTTTCGCTTATGGATTGTTGTCGTGAAAAGACCAGGGGAACGTCCGTGAAATTTATCAGTGACCACTCCATAATGACATGGTCACTGATTGGGGACACTTAACGACTTTAAATATACACCCGTATATTCACTCTTGTGCATGGCGCTTAAAATTACCGGAAAATGACGTTTTTACGCCTAAGCCACCTTATCCCTTTAAGATGTTATCGAGCCGCTCCAGGTCATTTATTACCCGCCATGAACCACCCGCCGTTTCTGCCTTTTTTTGCCACTTCTTGACACGGGTCAAATATTTTTTCGGGTCCTGATTGTCGGCACGCAGTTTGGTCACGTTAAGTGCAATGATATTGAAACCGTTCAACTCGAACGGAACATCCCTTACATACCCTTTGGCCAGTTCTTCCTGAAGATCTGAAAATATCAGAATGTATTTATGACCGGATCCGGATTCATTCAGATACTCGATGGCCTGAAGCAAGCCGCCGGAGATATCGGTGTAACTGCTTTGTCGAACACCCCTCACAAACGTATTGACTCTGCTTTGAAATAGACGCTTCTGGTGATTGGCCACCGATGGTCGTACATCAAATGTGACCTTGGCGACGATGTCTTTTTCACTGAAACTGCCGGTATCGATTCTTCCCACAGCCATAGTGTCTCCGGGTTGTAACGTTCCCAGGAGGTAGTTGATGATCAAACGGGCTTTATTCAACTCCACAGCGTAGGTTCCTGAAGTATCCAGCAGCATATAGACCCCTTTTGCACGGTTCGATTGTTGTGAACAGCCGGTCAGCAAAAGTATCAAAAAACCGATGAGCCAAAATCGAAAAGATTTCATTTTGCCATCTCCTTGTTTTCGGCCAGTGGTTCCACAGCAGACATGGTCCCCGAGCCGGTCGTTTTCTTTTTATCTGCGGCGTTGTCTTTTGTTTGACTCCGAAACAGGTGTTGAGTCACAACTCCTTCCAGCCAAAGTGCCGGAAAAATAACCAGATCATAAAAGTTTGTCATCAACCGTCCGGAGTAGTATCCCAAATGGCCGATCAGTCGCAATGTAAAGGCCAAAGAACGCAGCACCCAGGCGGTGATTAAACCCAAAATAGTTCGGGCAGATGCCACAAAGGATTCCAAAGGTATGGCCACAAATGTTAGAATAAACGGCAAGATAAAGCCCATCACCATCTGTCCTACCGTTGGGATCACACTGCCTGCCACGGAACTGGGCGTTACACCTGCCAGACTCTGACGCAATGCCTCCATATCACCAGCAATACGGTCGCGCATAAAGGCCAGCGCCGATTCCACACCGGCTAAAATGGCCAGCAAGCTCAAGGCGATCCAGAACAGCATCATGCGCATGCGATCGTCCATGCTGCCGATGATCGGAAACAGCCGTGTGATACGCAACGACTCCATCAAGAAAATACCGGTACAGATCTCAAGGCAGATGATAACCAAACCGGCTATATTCGATGTCTTGTAAGGGCCGATATAGCTGGCACCGCCCACCATTTCGGACATCGGAAGGGCAATGAGATTAAAATTAATGATGGCACCACCGAGAGCGATGATAAGAACCGCGCCGGAAATGAAAAACTGGGTCAGCGAGGAAGAAGAAAGCGTTCGCATGGCCGTGTCGGTCTGTTCGCGGATCTCTTCATAATTGTCCATGTAACGATCGATCCGTTTGGCCCGAAAATTCAAATCAGACAAGGATTTGTTAAAACCGACAAGGGTCTTTTTCATACCACGCAACAAGGGCAGCATTCCATTAAGGATAGAATGACGCTTGGAAGCATCCATGCGGTGCTGCTCGAGCGCTTTTATATGCTGTTCGGATAACGTCTCATGAATTTTTTCCAGCATGCTCCCGACAACAGGATCATTGGCGGGTCGGACACTCGCAATCGCTTTAATGACTTTTCCCCAGTCAGGCAGTTCATGAGGAATTTCAACGCTATTGTGGTGGTCTTCTTCCAGTTTGACCAGGCTCTCGTTCAGCTGACGCTGAATTTGAGGATACCCCTCCAAGTCTCGTTGTATTGCATTGCTGATACGTTCAAACTCCCTTTCCACACAACGTTCGGCATGTTGCCGACCGGCACTGAGCAATACATCCCGGTTGCGATCGTTCAGGCGCTTTTCAGCCAATTTGAC
>JASFGF010000312.1:0-4053 GCA_050123915.1 Desulfobacterales bacterium
GATACCACCTTTTTATTTTAAGCTTAAACTCCTTTTAAGCCCCAGTCATCAATCGTCAATTATCAATCCATCAATATACTTTTTGATTCTCCACACAGCACTTCCGGAGCCGGCAATGGTCTCTGGGATGCTCATGGGCCCCTGGACGGTTCCGGCTGTAAATACGCCATTTTTAGGAATCGATATTCCCTTATTACCGGTTTCAAAAAACCCGAATTCATCTGGCCCTGTCTTGAGCATCCGGGACAGAATTCCAATGTCTTCGCCGGGCGTTATGCCGACAGAGAGCACCACCAGATCAAATACTTCTTCCACGGTTTCATGCGAATGGTAATCTGCGTGGTTTACCTTCAGACGCTGCCCGTCTGTTTCGTAGATGTCACCGGGAATGGCGCGTATCATTCGAATTTCTTTTTCAGTCTCTTCGTAATATTTTTCGAAATCTTTTCCAAAGGTCTGAACATCCATATAGAAAAAAGAGAGCTCGACATTCGGCTGTCTTTCTTTGATGAGCCTTGCCATGCGCAACGCCGAACCGCAACATACCTTTGAGCACCATAGATGATTCAGCTTGGCATCCCTGGAACCCACACATTGAATAAAGGCCATCCGTTCCGGCGACATATGATCACTCGGCCTTTTCACCCGACCGGACTGCTTTAACATTCTTTCCAAGTCCAAACCGGTAACAACATTCTTAAAACGTCCGTATCCATAAGGTTTGTCTTTAGGATTGAAAGGTTGGAATCCAATGGCAATTAATACAGCATCTGCTTCAATGGATTGTTCCGATGCATTTTTGTCCAAATCAATGGCTTTTTCAGGGCATTCATCCTTGCATATGGTGCAGGATTGATCTTTGAAATAAAGACATTTTTCTGTGTTGACCGCATAAAAGGGATGGTTGTTTTTTGAAAAACCCTGAAGAATCGCGCTGTCGATTGGACATCGATCAAGACACAACCCGCAGCTGGTGCATTTTTTGCGATCGATGACCAAAGGTTCTTGCTGGATACTTGCTGTGAATCCATGGTTTTTAGATATGTTTTGTACCTGACTGCCGGTCCATATGTTTATGTTTGGGTGAGAAATTGCACCCTGTAATTTTTCCTCCACCATACATGCGCCGCACTTAACGCAGGTATTATTAATGGCCTTGCAGGCATATCCGATGGCGTGTCCGCCCAGAAAATTTGATTTTTCAATGAGTTCAACTCGGATATCTAAATTGGCAAGTTCAACCGCTGCGGAAAGACCGGCCACACCGCCACCGATGATCAGAACATTTTTATCCGCCATTTCAGAATGACTCTCCCTTTAAAAACATAAACGTATGGCAATGTAAAAGCAAAAAAAATATCACAAATCAAGAACAAAAGACCGTTTCATCAAACAGATCCCATAGGCTTTTTATAAGCCGTAACTTTTAAAACAATATCATCAACGGATAAAATGAAGTGATGAAGCTCCCGGCCTTTAAAAAGATATGACTCAATTTAAAAAGCCGGGAATCAAAAGAAGGGATCAATCAAAAGCATTTTCGACTTTCCAGACTTCCCAAACCTTTCCGACAAGATCGGGACCTGGTTTAAGGGTCATTTTGCCTGGTCGCCATCCGGTAGGCGTAGCCTCTGCACCATTGGTCGCGCGGACATGTTGAAACGCCTGAATTTGTCGTATCAGCTCCATAACATTTCGACCCACCGGTGGTGTAACGATTTCAATAGCTTGAACCACGCCGTCCGGATCGATAATGAACCGGCCCCGCATTTCAACGCCTGCATTTTCGTCATATACACCATACACCTTACCGATGTTTCCCGGTCCGTCAGAAAGCATTGGAAATGGAGCACCACCTTCCACCATTTTTGAAAGTTCATTGTCCTGCCACATCTTGTGAACGAAATGGCTGTCAACACTCACAGATAATACCTCAGCTCCCAGATCCTTAATGTCTTTGTATTTAGACGCAACTGCGGCCAACTCTGTGGCTCAGACAAAGGTAAAATCTCCCGGGTAGAAACAGAGGACAATCCATTTGCCAAAATAGTCAGACAGCTTAACCTGGCCGAACTTCCCATTCTGGTAAGCAGGTGCTTCAAAATCAGGAGCCTTTTGGCCGACTCTTACAATAGACATAGCAATCTCCTTTTCCCCTTGAGTTTGATCAGGGAGTATCTTTTTTTCGGTTTTTTCACCCACCGTTGCTCCGGTGGGTTTTCCACATCCAACTTTAAGTTCTTTCACAGGCCAGCCTCCTTTAACGTCGGTTTTGCATAAGAAAGGGTATAAAAAACATCTCGAAAATTAACGATATTAGGACATAAATAAAACATATAAAATTTCCGCTAAGTGCAAATAATACTTTTTTTCTTGACGATCCGTTGATTATATTATGTCAATTTTTGCAATGCCTGCTCTGCTGCAATGGTAATTGGTTCAAGGCTCGGCTCAGAAGAACAATCAGGGTTTCCGGCACACATCAAAGTGGTGAGTTCCGGGACTGTTTTTTCGCCCAGAATCAGCGCATTGATTGCATCGATCTCTTTAACAGCTGCATCACTATCGCTGATAATCTGTCCCCCGATGAGCCTTTGAGATTTTTTGTCAAAAACAAGTTTTAATGTCCAGGGTTTGACGCCGGGTATCATACCGTGTTTGCTTCTGGAATCGACTGTCGAACTGACAGTTTCAAATCCTTCTTTTTGTGCCTGGTCATCCGTAAAACCCGTTGCAGCGATGTATTTGTCAAAAATTCTAACCGCAGAGTTGTTTAATATCCCCGGAAATTCAATTTTATACCCGGCCAGCGTCTTGGCGGCAAGACGTCCCTGAATAACGGCAGGACCGCGGAGTTGCGAAGGCGAAGGTTTTTTAGTGACAAAATGAATTTTTTCAACACAATCTCCGGCAGCAATGATATCCGGATTTGATGTTTCCAGGTAGTTGTTGACTTTGATGCCGAACTTGCCCATTTCAAGATTCATATCCTTTGCCAGCTCTAAATTCGGCCTTGCCCCCACTGACAGCATGACCATATCAGCATCGATCGTTTCGCCGGTTTCAAGTTCCACCCCTGTAACCTTCCCGCCACTTCCAAGGATCTTCGTCGCCTTGGATGCCATCAACATATTGAAACCCTTTTCAACCAGGTATGTCTCTATCTTAGCAGCCAGTTCCGGATCAAGCATCAGAGGCAGAGGATAGTCTAAGAATTCAATGACCGTCATGTTGTAATAATCCGGTTTCATTTCAGACAAAAGGGCACCCAGTTCGAGATTAATAAATCCCGCTCCGATAAAAACAATATTCTTGGGGCTTTTCTCTTCCATAAACCGTTTGATATTTTCCGCATCCACAGCAGTCCTCAAACTCAGCACTCCCTCAAGGTCAATTCCTTCAATAGGGGGAATGACCGGTACCGATCCGGTGCCCAAAATGACTTTATCGTAATCGATGGAAGCGCCGTTTGACATCACAACCATCTTTTTCTCCGTATCCACTCGGGTCACCTCTTCAATAATGTTTGTAATACCTGCATTTTCAAACATGGCATCCGGATTTGTAATGGACTCAACAGTGGCCAGACCGGCCACAGCGTGCGGCAAAGCTCATCGAACAATAAAACGATCTTCTTTGCGAATAATCGTAACATCTACATCCGGCATAAGTTTCTTTGCCATCATTGCAGCAGGCCCACCAACCCCGCCGCATCCGATAACAACCAGTTTTTCACCCTTTTCCATGATTCTCCCCCCTCTTGTTATTAACTCGGTAATTAAAGGTGCGAAACACATGTAAGCGACGACACACTTATGAGCAAATACTCATAATCAAACCATATGAACTTCCCGTTCTACTGTCAAGCTAATTTTATCCGAAAATCTTTTTCATTTTTTGATTTACTCAAAAACGAAGCTGACACATAGTCAGTTGATTATCACTACACGGCAACATCACTGTCTGAATGATTAACGATATTTTGATTAGATAAAAAGTGTGACCTTACTGTCTCCGGCTTCCTGTAAAAATGTTGCGACACCTCCCAGGCTG
>JASFGF010000313.1:0-4039 GCA_050123915.1 Desulfobacterales bacterium
CTTTTTTTAAAAAAAGTGTCGCAAAAGAAAAAATAATGAAGAAACATCCCGATTTCTTGCTTGTTGGATGTTAGAATTGGCTGTTGCTCTGCCGAAATATTTCCATATCGCATGGATTACACGCATCTGTCGCCGTTCCGATGCCTTTGGCTTAATTGCCGATGGCGGCGATTCAAACGCTCTTGGTATGGGTCTAAAATGACAATTTTAAGGTTATTGCCGATGGCTCTTTTTGGCCAGTTCTTTCACGCGCAAAAGCCCGGGACTATTATTAAGATACATGAGCGGAGAGGAATATCCTGCAGCCATAAAATATTTTTCAAGATCATCAAAAAGAACCGGTCGGTCAGGCCAACGATAATGTTTCTCGCGCTGCTTTAATTCCAGCCATAATTTACTCGTCAAAGGTTTTTCCTTGAACACCGATTCCATAGCCGGATCACAAAGAAACATCTCACAGATAATCGGCTTGATTCGCCACATGCACCCGTGACCCCCTAAATAAATGCATTTAAATCCGTCATTGGGTTTTTTAAGCACCCTCGCCAACGCTCTGATTTCCGTTTCATTCGATACCAGAACGTTCACTACCACATCTCCGAAAAACGTGATGATGCCTTCACGGGAACAGCAGGCACTTATTTCGCTTTGAAAACACTTTTGGGTGCATAGGTTTTTAAAGTGCTCACCAAGAAATGCCGCCACTGCATCGCGAAACAGCAGATAATCAGAAATTTGTGATAAAAGTCGCTGTCTTTCCTGTACGGAAATCGTCTTTAGGTGACGATATACCATATCCAACGTTTCTGCCTGCTCTTTTTGATATGAATTCATTATTATTTAAATATCTAAGCTCTCAACTTTATAAAAGATTGTGTATTACCACCATCTAAAGATAAATACCACTTTAGCACAACAGCCTTCGAAGGAATTTAAACATTAAGCCTATTATCATTGTTTTATTGATTTGCCAATGGGTGAAGAGAATATATCATTCAACATCCACCGATGTTTGCCCGCGCTCTTTTGCTATTTTTATAAAATCCCTCTATATGATATTCATATTTTATATTGCATGTTATTTTAAATATATAGATGCATATCTGTTTGTGAAAAGCCCATGGACCATCAGCTGAAATAGATTCTATTTTTATTGACCACCTCTGTATCAATGGGCTAATAGTCGAAGGTATGAGAAAATTGGGCAATGATCTCCAACATGCCGGCAAAATTGACAATCGTTCAATTTAAGTGATCATCACGATGAAATACTGGAAAGAAAACATGAACAAACACTTATCTCAACCATTATTTAGACACCCCGATCTGGTTGTAGCACCCTGTAAATTCGGCCACGGCGTTTTCGCGACCGAACATATCCCGGCCGATACAACACTGGAAGAATGCTATCACTTGCGTATCAGAAAGGAAGACTGCTCGGGTATTATAGACGACTACGTTTATAGTATAGCGGAGGAAGAGGATTCAAAAGAATCGTCCGAATGCTACTCGCTTCCGCTGGGATGTGGAAGTATTTTTAATCACTCTGATAAACACAATACCGAATACTGGCACGATACGGATCGGGACCTGATCGTTTTCCATACAATAAAAGATGTCTCTGCCGGCGAACAGCTGTTTATCAATTATGGTAAAGATTGGTGGGAAACACGTGAATGCACGCCCGACAACGACAAATGAAATCATAACAAATCAACAATAGTTTCATAAAAATGAATCATCGAACCAAAGATTGGTTAAATCCAATCTCCAATACCCATTGTAAAATGTACGTAACCTCTTTTAAATTTTATAAATCATAAAAATTCGTCGGGTTGACTGAATGGATTATTTTTGATATTTATAGGGTAACTTTTTTTGATATTGGCTGTGCTGTACAAATTCTCGAAAGGTTTGCTCGCCGCTGGCTGGCTAAATTTGCTATCCCTGTAGCTTCGAGAGGCGAAATCTTTACTACAATTTGATCCCGGTAGCTAGATTTTCGTTTTTCTCCAACAAGCAGCAGGGAATTTAATTTTAAACCTTAAACAAAACCGACATGAGACTGTTACTCAACATCATACTTTTGATCTCAACCATACTTGCATCCTATGTCGAGTATGGTTATTTCACACTCGTTCCACCTAAACTGGGCAAGGTTGCCCCTTTCACCGTTCGGTCCCAGGGGTTTTTTACTTTTGACCAAGACAAGGCTCTTGGCGGAAGACGCGATATAGCTCTTTCCCAGTATATTCCTTTGTATACCTATCTTCCAAGTAATGTCCAAAAATCAAGCAAAAGAATGGAGGAACTAATAAAAGAGATCTCATTCCTTCAAGAACAAAAACCTTTTACAGGGAATGAACTGGTAGAATATCTTCATGAAGCCTTCGGATTGAAACTCGATCTGGATGAAGCAGACCAATTTCTTCATTACCAAAATATGACGAATCTTTTGAGCGGCATCCTGACCGTTGAAAAAAGCATCATGCAAAATATCATCGTAGAGGACTCGAAGCCATACAGCGATAAAATCACCGTTGAGGTGCTCTATCCTGAACCAAAGGGGATTGTGGCCCATCCAACGGACGAAATTCTTACCCTAAAACAGGCCCGTCTCGTGCTGCAGGACAAGGCCACCAAGCTGTTTTGGCAAGTAGATAAAGGCGTTTTGGAACCTGTTATAGAAATATTGCAATCCGCCCTTCTGCCAACCCTGAAATATGACAACGATGAGAACAACAGAAGGATTGAAGAGATCGTCAGGCGTTATCCCTCCAAAGTTATTCATTACCAACCAGGGGATGTCCTCGTTCCGTTTCGCAAAGTGATCAATGAAGAAGATTTATTGCTGATTGTATCTCATTTGGCGTTTGCTCACAAAAATCTTTACAGCATAATTCCCTTTGTATGTATTGTAACACTACTGATAATAGTATTTAATGACCTGTTTATTTTGAAAATTTTGGGTTCTGGACAGCGGAAAACAATCCATTTCCGTCCGCTCCTCTCTCTATTGATCACAAGTGTTTTTCTTTTCAAGTCTTGCCTCTTGTTCACTCCTTTTCCTTTGTATTTTGTCCCTTTCGCCATGCTCCCGCTTATCATCATTCTTTTAAATCATGGAAGAGTTGCCGCTACCTGGTCCACGGTAATAGGAGCGATACTGCTAACCCTATTTTCAGCAAGATCCTTTCAAGTATTTCTTTTTTTCACTTTCGCTGGTTTGGCTTCGATCTTGTTCTCCTCCAAGATAATAAAACGTGTCCATATTTTACTGCCTTCAATTGTCGTTGGAATTATCAATGTGGGTGTTCTGTTGGCGTTTTCTATAAAGTGGCAAAACATCACTCCTTTGGTGGGGAACTCAAACGAAATTTGGATGTCTTTAAAGGCTATGGTTTTTGAAAAGCATTTATCCGATAGTCTAGGCTGGGCATTTACGGGCGGCATTCTATCAGGACCCATTGCATTATGTCTATTACCGATATTGGAAATGGGCCGTTATGCGACCTCCAACTTTAAACTCGCAAAGTACTCCGACCTCCAACATCCCCTTCTAAAAGACCTCTTCTCTAAAATCCCGGCAACTTATCAACACAGCATGACAATGGCATCCCTTGCTCAAGCGGCAGGAGAAGCTGTTGGAGCAAACACGCTCCTTTTGAGGACCGGAGCTTATTATCATGATTTGGGAAAAATGGCGGATCCCATGTTTTTTTCTGAAAACCAATCAGGTGGCGAAAATCCTCATGATAAATTGGACCCGATAGAGAGTGCTCAAATCATCATCAATCATGTAACACATGGTGAAAAGATCGGAAGGGAGAATGGACTCCCCGAAATTATTTTAGACCTTATCAAGCAGCATCATGGAACGCTGTTTGTTGAATTTTTTTACAACAAAGCTGCAAAGGCAAATAGCAAATCCAAACCCCGTAAAACGGATTTCCGGTATCCAGGTCCAAAGCCCCAAAGCCTTGAAGCCGCAATATTGATGATAGTGGATTCGGTGGAAGCTACTTTTAGATCCATGGAG
>JASFGF010000314.1:0-4022 GCA_050123915.1 Desulfobacterales bacterium
AAGAACTCATTAATAAAGGGAGAAAAAAACATGAGCAAGACCGTAACTGTTATTTTGGCTGTAATTATTTGCATGATGCCCATGCAACTCGCGGCCGACCAATTCGACGGGTCTGTTTCGCTGCTTTGTGCGGTGATTAAGGTTGTTTGGTGTAGTGATAGTGGAGATTGTTATCCTACTAAGGCTGAAGTGGCGAATATCCCGAGATTTCTTAAAATCAACTTCAAGAAAAAGATCATCACGGCCACCGAAGAAGATGGAAGAAAGGATGTGATTCAGATAAAAAATATCGAACACGCCAACGGAAAAATGATCCTTCTGTGCTCAGAAAGCAGCCGTGGATGGACCATGGTCATTTCAAAAGAAACAGGAAAGATGACCGCCACGGTGTCCACCACGATGCCTGACAACCAACTTGGAATTATAGTATTAGGTGCCAGCACGAAGTTGTAGAAAACTAATCAACTAATCTAACACCGGCTGAAGGCTGAATCAAACCTTAGAGGATTCTATTTCAATCATGAAGGAAGCAACCATTCATTTGGAACGATTGTCCGGAAAAATTCTGGCCATCCATTTGGCAGGAAAATGGCAGCTGGGAAAGGATGTCCCTTCTTCAGAAAACGTGTGTGCGGAACTGACCGCTCGTCCCACCGCAAAGGGTATTGTATTTAATACCGATGGCCTTTCCTTTTGGGACAGCAGTATTTTGACCTTTCTGGTAGACGTCATGAAACTGTCCGTAAAAGAGGGAATCCAAATAGAAAAAGACGGACTGCCGGCAGGTGTGCGACAATTGATCGATCTTGCCACCGCAGTGCCTAAAAAAGAAGATGCCGAAAAATCTGTTGTTCATGAATCTGTTTTGTCCCGGATCGGATCGGACACCATCCTTTTTATACAATCCACCGGTGAACTGATCTCATTTATCGGTGAAACCTCTGTCGCCCTTGCCCGAATGATTAAAGGCAGAGCCCGATTCCTCACTTCCGACCTGTGGCTTCTCATTCAGGAAACCGGCGTCCAGGCGGTACCTATTGTTTCCCTGATAAGTTTCCTGGTGGGCCTGATCCTTGCTTTTGTGGGCATCTTGCAACTCAAGCTTTTCGGCGCCCAGGTTTACGTGGCCGATCTGGTGAGCATTGCCATGGTACGGGCGATGGGGGCCATAATGGCCGGAATCATCATGGCCGGACGAACAGGGGCGGCCTATGCCGCTCAGCTGGGCACGATGCAGGTCAATGAGGAGATCGACGCGCTTGAAACCCTGGCCATTCCTCCCATGGAATTTTTGGTATTGCCCCGCATGTTGGCCTTGACCTTAATGATGCCGCCTCTGGTTCTGTACGCCGACCTGATGGGCATTTTAGGCGGCGCTATGGTCGCGGGGATCTACGACATCCATCTGACCGTCTATCTGAATCGGGTTATTTCGGCACTGAATTTGTATCACCTGTCCATCGGGCTGTTCATGGGATTTGTTTTCGGTGTTCTGGTATCCCTGTCGGGTTGTCTGAGGGGAATGCAGTGCGGCCGAAGCGCCTCGGAGGTTGGTAACGCCACTACTTCGGCAGTGGTAACTGGTATTGTTGCCATCATTATTGCTACCGCTATAATTACCATCATTTGCAACATTCTTGGTATATGAAGTTATCCTTGGCATAAATTCTTAAGGTTTTCAAAATGATTAAAACCGAACCTCACATAACAATCAGTGACCTCACTATGGCATACGGCGATTTTGTGCTGATGCGGGACCTGAATTTCACCATCAACCGGGGGGATATTTTCATCATCATGGGCGGCAGTGGTTGCGGTAAAAGCACCCTCTTGAGACACTTAATCGGCCTTAAATCACCGGCCAAGGGAAAGGTCTCGTATGGTAACGTCAGTTTTTGGGATGCCGATCCTGAAGAAAGAGAGCACCTGATGCGGCGTTTCGGTATCCTTTACCAGAGCGGGGCTCTGTGGAGTTCCATGACCCTGGCGGAAAACGTGGCACTGCCGTTGCGACAGTACACAAACCTGAATGATCAGGAAATTGGAGCTCAGGTTTCTCTGAAGCTGTCCCTGGTGGGATTGTCTGGTTTCGAGGGGTTTTATCCCTCGGAAATCAGCGGCGGGATGCGAAAGCGCGCCGGTCTGGCACGGGCCATGGCGTTGGATCCTGAAGTGCTGTTTTTTGATGAGCCGTCAGCTGGTCTCGACCCTGTGAGCGCCAAGCGACTGGATGAACTGATTCTCCAGCTTCGCGACAGTCTCGGTGCAACCGTTGTTGTGGTCACCCACGAGCTGGCCAGCATTTTCGCCATTGGCAATAACTCAGTGTTTCTCGATACGGAAACCCGAACAATGATTGCCGTGGGAGATCCCAGCCTTCTTTTGAGGGAAAACCATGACCCGAAGATCCAGAATTTCTTGAGAAGAGGAGAGACAGAAGGGACTTAAATTTCAAACTCAAAAAACACATTTACAGGGGTTAAAACATTATGGCCAAACAGATAAATAAGACGGTTATCGGGGGCTTCGTGGTCAGTGTAATTGTCATGTTGATCGGCAGCGTGATCATTCTCGGTGGCGGAGAGCTATTCAAGAAAAAATTGAAGTATGTCATGTTTTTTGAGCAATCTATTACTGGCCTTAGAGTTGGCGCACCGGTGGTGTTTAAGGGCGTGGAGATCGGTTCGGTTGGCAAGATTTTCGTTAATTATGACATGGATAAACTCACGGTCGACATCCCCGTTATTGTGGAATTCGATCCGAGCCTTGTGAGAATGAAAGGGCCACAATCCCGATACGAACGCGAATATCGCCAGGAGTTAAATGGGTTGATTGAGCGCGGGTTACGGGCACAGCTGAAGCTGCAGAGCATGGTCACCGGCCAACTCATGATCGAATTGGATTTTTTTCCGGACACACCGGTTAGATTAACCGGAATCGAAAGCGAGTATGCTGAGGTTCCGACCATGCCGTCATCCATGGAGAAGCTGGCCCAAAAACTGAAAGAAATGCCCATCGATGAGATCGTCGATAAACTGGTTGGGGTGCTCGATAATATTGAAAAAGTGACCGGTGATTCTAAAATCGAAAACATTGTCAGCAATGTAGATGCTGCCGGCAAAAATTTAAACTCACTGATTTCAGGTACAGATGAGATTGTCGCAGATGTTGGCATACGGACAAAGAAGGTTCTAGACAATCTTGTGGTGACTTCCAGCGAAGCCCAGAAATTTATGGTTGATGCACGGAAACTTGTAAAAGATGTTGACGGTCAGATCCAACCCCTGTCGGACAAAGCACAGGACACTTTGGTTTCCGCGAAAAAGACCATGGATCAGGCTAACACGACCCTAACAGGTGTAAATAACTTCGTAGGTGATAATTCAAACACTCGCCATAAACTGAATCGGGCGCTGGACGAGTTCGCCACTGCGGCTCAGTCAATGAATTCACTGATGGATTATCTCGAGCGGCATCCGGAAGCGCTGCTAAAGGGTAAAAGCAACAAAGGAGGATGATAAAATGACCTATCGTGTAGCATATGTTGGATTGGTGATGCTTGCCGTTAGTGTGATTCTTTTGAACGGCTGTGCCGGCAGCAGCAAACCGTCAGAATTTTACCTATTGCATTCACTGCCAGCATCTCAGGACACAGGGCTAACCGCATCGGAAAGCCGTAGTCCTTCGGTTCTTATCGGGCCTGTGACGCTACCGGCGTATCTGGATCGCAGCCAGATCGTCACACTGGCTGGAAATCATAAACTGGTTGTAAATGAGTTCACCCGATGGGCGGAACCCTTGCAGGATAATTTTTACAGGGTACTGGTGGAAAATCTCTCTATGTTGCTGAACACACCAAAAGTATACACGTTTGACCGTCACGGATCAACGTCAGCTGATTTTCAGATCGTCATTAATGTGACCCGTTTTGACACCACTGCTGGAAAGGATGCATATCTGACCGCCTTCTGGAGCGTTGTGAGTAAAGAAGATCGTGTCCATTTGATGGAAAGAAAATCCGT
>JASFGF010000315.1:0-3998 GCA_050123915.1 Desulfobacterales bacterium
GACAGCTACATTCCCCAGAGCACCCAGGAACGCCAGGCGTTCAAAAAAGTCGCAGAGGGAAAATTGAAGAAAGACTTCCTTATCCTTGAACATACCGGATGTGATTTTGTGTTGGCCGAAGGTGCATTTTTAGCCCGCATCGTCGCTTTGGGACATAACCCAACCGATGTTTGGCAAGGGCTGAACCAGGGACGAAAAACCATCGAACTTACCATCGTTAAGAAACAGGACCCGGAGGAACCGCATGGATGACAAAGAATTGGAACCCCATGGAATAGATGACTATACTTTGGCGCTTTTAAAAGAGCTTTTTGATGCCACGGATCAAAGCGTTTCAGAATTCTCGCCTCTGTCTGAAGAATTGACCGATGAAATAGGCAGTCTTATCAAAGTAACGGAAAATACCAACGCAACATCGCCGATTGTCCACCTCTTTACCCGTCTTAAGGAAATAAAAAAAGAGCTGAATATCACACCGGATGTATTCGGTATATCAAGAGAGACCCTGGTCCTGCTTGCTGAAAAACATCGAGATGTGGATGAGCATGGGGTGACCGTCGGTGGCAGGGTCAATCAGGCCCTATCCATTGTCGAACAGGCAAATGAGAGGGTGGTTGATTATCTGAAAAAAAAGGATGCAGAAGCGCCGAGCGGCATCGAATTGTGGGAGAGCATCCAGGAAAATACCCGTCGTATACAATCGATTCTGAATATAGATGACGACGAATGGAATTCCTATTCCGGGCAGTTAAAACATTGCGTTGACTCTGTGGAAAAACTTTCAAAAATAATCGATCTTCCATCTCAGATTATTGAAGAGCTGAGACGGGTGACCCGGAGTTACCGAATGCGCCTGACCCCTTACTATGCCAGCCTGATTCAGCCGGATCGAACCAATGATCCGGTCCTTTTGCAATCGGTTCCCACCGGTGAAATGGTCGATAATATCGGCATCGAAATCCCGCCGGTGGCGGCAGATCATTCCCCGGCCCGATTGATCGATCAGTTTTATCCAAGGGTTCTCACCATCAAGGCCACCAACATGTGTGCCATGTATTGCACCCACTGCCTGAGAATCGCCCACATTGGAAAAAAAGACCGCATTTATTCCGACAAAGCCTACGAAGAAGCGTTACACTATATTCGCAATCACGCACACATTAGAGATGTTCTTGTCACCGGTGGGGATGCATTTGTTCTTCCCAATCGAATGATCAAAAAAATTTTAAAGGCACTGGACGACATCGACCATGTAAAGATGAAACGCCTCGGCACCAGAATTCCGGTCACAACTCCCTGGCGGATCGATGCCGAACTTCTTGACATCCTCGAAGAAAGCAATGACAAAAAGCCGGTGAGGGTGGTCACACAGATTAACACGGCCCAGGAAATTACACCGATTTCTAAAAATACCTTCAAACGCATCTCTAAAAGCGTCAGTGCTGTGTTGAACCAGGCCGTTCTTTTAAAAGGAATCAACGACACCAAAGTGAAAATGTGGAAACTGTGTGAGACCATTCAAGAAAGTTATGTCCGGCCATATTATATTTTTAACTGCAGCTATCGAAATCCCCAGTTTAACCACTTCAGAGTGCCCATAGAAAAAGGAAGAGATATCGTGGAAAGCATGTACGGCAATATCTCCGGTGATGCTATTCCTCGATATATCGCCACTGCCGGTGGTAAAATTCCTTTGCACAGAAGTAATGTTGTGGGTCATGAGGGTACTGACATTGTCATGAAAAAACCGTGGAGTGGTGAAAAAGTCAGATATCCGGATGCCGACCCCGACGAATACGCCAGTCAAAACTTCTCCTTTACCAAGCTATGATGATTCTCATTAATTGTTTAACAACCCCTTTATTCAAGTTGCCAGTGAAATTTTTCTTGATATTGGCATATAAAACAGATGTAATGAAATAAACAAGCTTCTGAGTTTAAGTTAAAAAAAGGGGAAGCATCACATGGCAAGTATTAAACAAATTCAGCAAAAACTCAAAGAAACGACCCTTGCTAAGATTTTTTTTACCGATCTCAACGGCAGAATCATGAATCTTCCGATAAATCCCGACAATATTGAGTCGATCATAGCAAATGGAATCGGCTTTGATGGAAGCTCTGTTGCGGGATACGCTACTGTTGATAGTAGTGACAGGCTTCTTTTTCCAGATCCGGAGAGTTTTCGAGTTGTGGAGTTTGGGGATAATAAACGCGGTTTCTTTATAGGACATGTCTATGACGATCAAGAATCTCGTGCACAAGTCGATCCCAGATATATTCTGGAAGGTATCCTGAAAAAGGCGGAAACAGAGTATGGCTTCAAGTTTTTGGTTGGTCCTGAACATGAATTTTTTCTACTTCGTGAAGATGAACGCGGTGAAAAAGTTCATTCTGATAATGCCGGCTACTTTCAGGCAACTCCTCACGATAAGGGAGAACTGGTACGGAACAAAATTATTGCAATACTCAAAGCATGCGGAATACAGTTTGAGAAAGCGCATCATGAGGTGACACCTTCACAGCATGAAATCAACCTGGAGTGTGCAGACCCCTTGAATGTAGCAGACCGAACAATACTTTTTAACTATATAACCCAGATGGTTGCTTTAGAGTTCGGTTATCACGCGACGTTCATGCCTAAACCATTTGACGATTTCAACAGAAATGCATTCCATATCCACATTTCGATGCAGAATCTTGATGGGAAAAACATGTTTTACGATGCAGATAGTAAAGATAATATAAGCAATACCTGCAAGAAATTTATTGCCGGCATTTTGCAGTATGCCAGAGAAACGTCAATCATCATGGCATCGACTTTCAATTCATACAAAGCCTATGTTCTTGATAAGGAAGCGCCGATTATCAGAGGTTGGGGGTTCAGGAACAGAAGCTCTATGGTCAGGGTGCCTTATTGCCACAACCCTGAAAGCACACGGATTGAGCTAAGAAGCCCGGATCCGGCAGGCAACCCTTATCTTCAAATTGCCACATTAATCGCCATGGGGCTTAAAGGCATAAATGGAGATCTTAACTGTGGCCAACCGGACATCGGAAGCACATATAAGAAGAAATATCGATACCGTGTATGGGACAGGCGGTTCTTACCAAAAAGCATGTACGAAGCGCTGGTTGAAGCCGAAAAAAGTAAATTTATGAAAGAAATTTTAGGGGAACAGATTTACAACACATACATGTCCCTTAAGATAAATGACTGGGAAGATCATAGAGTCCATATTACCCCAAGAGAACTCAATAAATATCTTAGTATATAAAATCTTACTCAGAGAAATAGGAAACAAAAAAGACGGTTGAATATTAAATCCATAAAGGAGAAACACATAATGGAAGAGTGGGTCGAACAACTCCAAAACAGCGTGAATACCCTTGATCGCTTAAAAACCCTCATCAATGTTACACCGGAAGAAGAAAGGGCCATCAATACCCTCAAAACCAAATGGGGAACAACGCCTTATTTTGCTTCATTGATGGATCCAAACACCCCTGATTGTCCGATACGAAAACAGGTTATCCCATCGATGAAAGAAACAGAGAATAAATATGGAATACCCAACTATTTGATTTGGAAAGAAAACCGTGACACCGATGAAGTCAGACCCGACTGTATAGCCAGGCAGTATTATGACCGCATCGCATTTACGGTTACGGATGTCTGTGCGAATTACTGTCGTCACTGTTTTCGTAAAGAACTCGTGGTCGATCGTGATCTCAAGCTTCGATTCGATTTTGAAGAAGGAATCGAATGGATCAGCGAACATGAAGAAATTCGCGACGTTCTCATTACCGGCGGTGATCCTTTCATTCTTTCAGACGAAAAAGTTGAATATCTTATTCGAAAGCTGAGAGAGATCTCCCATATAGAAATGATTCGATTCGGAACACGAACACCGATTGTATTGCCGCATCGAATCACCGACGGTCTCAAAAAAATACTCAGCGGTTTTCATCGGGTACCCATATGGATCAATACACAATGT
>JASFGF010000316.1:0-3996 GCA_050123915.1 Desulfobacterales bacterium
GATGGCGTAATGTATCAGATGACCCATGGAGATTTGAACCCCTCTTTCCAAGCCTCGCCTGGGAAACACCTCTTCTGAGAGAATGCTCTGCACAGCTCTGGATATAAGCAGGGAACCATAAAGACATAATACAACCGTAAGAATGATGCCGATATTCACCTTCCAGGATCCAATAGTGAACCCCATAGACATAACAGAGCCAAGAGCCTCAGCCCCATTGTTGTAAAAACCCCAGCATACCAGTAAGTATAAGGTAACGAAGGCACCCACAAGTAAATTGAACAGGTGAGATAAAACATGAATGATGGCGGTCGCATTCTTTTCCAGAATAGAAAGCCGGGTCGCAGAGGACCTTTTAAATATCCACGCCAAGCCACCTTGTCCGGACTCGATCAGAATCCATCCCAGTAGAAAAATCAGAACGGTGCCCAGTGAGGCTACGAGCAGATGTGCGGCTAGGGCACTGTAACCAATTATGTTCGCCACGACGATCATGCCACAAACAGCAATACCTCCCTTCAGCGCCCACCGATAGAGGCGCAATTCATCACGACGAATGGTGGTCGGCATACGCCATAAACAAAGAAACAGGGCGATCAGTGATATGATCAAAATATATAGACGAAAAAGAGGTTGAGCCAAGTCGTAAAGCTGTAAAAGCTCGTTGATGATGAGGACGATGAACATCCCATAGACAGCTCGGCGTCTCCAAAGCCCGACAATTAAGTGACGAGAGAGCCGAGCCACACTGAAAGCAACCACTGCTAAAATGACCACCTGCCACATGCCAAGATTTGCTTCATGATATGGAAAGAGTGCCATTGAGCCGATCAGTAGTCCGGCAGCAAGAGGTCGTTCGGCAAAAAAAAGCAGGCGAGGCTCTGCGCCAAGAGCAGTTCGATTATAAAATATCAGCACCGCAGAGATCAACCAGAAAGCGATCTGGAGCATAATAAAGAGAGTGTTTCTTTGAAGAATCCGCCATTGAGACACAGAGATGAATTTCAAACCCTGGAGAAAATCGCCACTAAGAGCCGTGTTGAACTGACCATAAAACTCAGACGAGAACATAGAGGGGGCGGACTTTTGGAACAAGTCCCGGCGCAGGGACTGGAGCAACTCAGCGATTTCAGCCACCAGCGAATCCATAGCTGCTTGGGTGTTTGCGACTTTGTTTTCCGTTGCGAGCAGTAACTTCAGGTTGTCTGAAATGAGTTTCTTGGCCTTGTCAATCGTCTCTTTTGCTCTGATGATCGTCGGCCTCATCATTTTGTAGGATTCATCCTTTGACAGAGACGAGTCCAGTGTCAGCAAGCGTACTTTGTCCTGTGACCATTCGTTGCTCCAACGCTCGACCTTTTTGATATGGCTTGCGAAAGGCTTACATATCTTTTCAAATTCTTTATCTAATTCAACAATTTCCGCTCTTAATTCTGAAAGCCTTTGGGAACCTAATCTGCCGTCAGCCTTTATTTCTTTCAACTTAACAGAAAGCACTTTTAACTGCTCTTGCGTCTTTGCAAGATCTTTTTCAAAGCCCGACAAATCAAAATCGAGTTCCACATTTCTCTGGAGGGCAGACAAACGCCCTGAAAGCTCTGTGGAAAAAGAAATCAAATCAGATATGCTCAGCGAAGAACTTTTTTCCGTATCTGCAGCCCCTTTGCTTAATAGGGGTGTGGTATCCTGGGCTTTTACGATACCCTGAAACGTTACCATTACGAGTACGAGAATCAGAACGAAGCTTAAAAAATTGATTCTTTGAATCGGCATGATATGTCTCCTATATATAGCGACAGAGGGATTAGTGTCGTGCTTATTAATAGCTCTCGGTTCGGCTGAGAAACTTTCCAACCAACATTGCAATCAGAATCGTCAAATAGAGCTGACCGCTAACGGCAATGATCAGCGTGACTGATTTTGCAAACGCTGAAGCCGTTGTGATATATCCATATCCTAACGTTGTAGGGGAACAAAACTAAAATATAGAAAATCATGAAACCCTTGGGCAGTTCCCCCGGCAAAATTAATGGCCCCGGTATTCAGGTGATACAGAAATTTTTGCAGTAATTCTGCCATAACCAAGAGCACTGCGCCTAATATTCCGAACAGCAGATACCCGTTGATTGAATCGAGGATAATGGTGAAATTTACCTTTTTGCTCTGGGCGATATGATGGACCATAAATAAGACAATAAACAGGTTAAAGAAAAAAAATGAAAGGCGTTGAAAAAGTCTAAACCATCACTTGGGAATAAATAATCCAGCCAAGTAAAAATATCGTAACGATTCCGGATGCGATCAGAATTTTTTGAGCTCTTTTAATAAAATCCAGTGAAAAAGTGCCGAAAAAAATGTTCCCAGTAAAAAGTATGTTTTTTATCAGCACTCGATGAAAAGATAATACGGAAAAAAATAGGATCATGACCCATAGACACATCAAGAGAATGATATTGTTTCTGGTTATTTTTTTGTCGCATAGCACCAAAGCTTGGATGGACCGAGAAAAAGACTGCCGCTTCTATTGTTGTTTGTTTTGTGTTCTCGGCTGATTTTGTGTCTGTTCCATTTCCGCTTTTGTAACCCATCCCCCGCCAAGGTGACCTGCCCACGTTTTTTGTACCACCTTTTACGTTAGAATTTGACCAATATTTTCCTGACACAATAACCAAAAAGGATCAAAGTGTAAAGGCAATTTAGTTTCCGGCACCGGAGGCACCCTCTGTGGTCGGACTGGAAGTTTTTCGTCTTTGATAAAGATGTAACCATATCTCAAAAACTCAACTCCTAAAATAAAAAGAAGAACGGTTCTTTTATTCGCTTTTAGATACACATCTAAATTTCTCAATTACGATCAAGAGCATTGTCCAATATAAAAAGAAAGTATAATAGAAATTTCTGTTAAAATTTGAAATCGAACTCTGGTGATATCTTGCAATAAAGGCAAATATCTTATAATATCAGGTTGATGTGATACTCAAAACCTATCTATAACTTAGTTTCAATTTTTTAATGAAAACCTGGTCATTTCCTATACACTATATATTGTATAATTTTGCTTCGATCCAATCCAATTTTAAATTCACGATGCCTTGCCTTTATTATTTCCCCATTTAATTCAGTCGAGATGTTGATCCGATCTCTTTTTTACCCCGGTAAAAATTCAGATATCCATCCAAAGTATGGAAATATCATCCATCTCGAAAACCTGGGATTTGTCTGACTTATTAAATATCACGCTTTCTCGATAATTGGCTTGGGTGAGCCATGATAACAGGATCAATTATAAAGCTTGTAGATGTTATATGAAAAAGTTTAAAATATATTTTTCTGCTCAAATCATTGAAGATTACGGCAGGATGTTCTCAACGTTCCTACCAGTCGTAGAGAATTTCCCAATAGTTGTCAAAGGGTGGGTCATCCTGACCGTAACGATACGATAGGGTTCTTCCGGTGCCGGGACCGGAAGCGGTATCTTCACGCCAGTATTTAACAAAAATGCCGGGAATAAGATGCTTGTTCGGCCCTTCCATCCATATTTCCTTTTCCTCAATAATCTTCCAGACTGTTCCAAAATGCTTGCTACGAACGCTTTCTCCCACACGCGGCAGCCCGTGTCTTGCCCGAAGATCTTTGAATTTATATGGGGACAGATCACCGTAATCCAAAATCTTCTCTCCTGAAACAATAATCCCGATGGCCCCAAGGGGCGCCGTTAAAAGGATTGAAAGGACGGCAACGGCCAGGATTAAATCACCGGAAGCCACACCGGCAGCCAAGGGAACCGCACCGATGGCCGCCTGGACCGTGGCTTTGGGTATATAGGCAATGATACAAAAAATTTTCTCTTTTAGATTATAGGGAGTCCCGACCAGAGAAATATAGGTTCCGACGCTTCGAAACAAAAGTCCCACCAAAATGACGAGGGTTCCCGTAAGACCGGCGTGCCAGGCCACATTGACATTGACTTGGGCGCCCACCAGTACAAACAGAAGC
>JASFGF010000317.1:0-3988 GCA_050123915.1 Desulfobacterales bacterium
TTTTTCCTGCCTCAATTCAGCCAGGAAAATGAAGATTCATTCAAGTGTGATGCTCATAACATGTCAGAATTATTAAGATTTTTTATGAAACGGCGATAAATTGCAGAGTACCAGAATAAAATCAAACCAAAATTTTCCCCTTTTTCAAGGCAACACTCTCCCTGTATTCCGCTGCGCGGAATTTTTTCAAGACTTTATTGAACCGGTCCGAACCATACTGATTTCAGATATTCGGGGTTCAGCATAACGGGTGGTAACCCATGTCCATCGTGCCCGACTTTGGCAATCTGGTATGACGAGATCTCCGGGTGTTTCCAGGATCAGAGTACCTTGGAGCCATAATAAGGAGTTCGGGCGGACAGGGTGAGGCACTCTGCAATGAGCCGTCAATGACATCCATCAATTTATGAAGCACTGCGACAGGTATCACGTAGCCATCCTGTCCGCCAAAACCACGAAAGTCTTTAACCGAAAAGGTTAAGTCCAGTTTGAGTCGGGTTTATAATTTGAGTTTTATATCATATAACTCCTGTACGATCTGTCGCCATAGACCCAAAGGCCGATTTTCTGCAAAAGCAGCTTCAAGCGCGCCAACCTTTTTCCATTTTTCTTTTAGGTATGGCCAGCTCGTCAAATAGTAACCAGCCCGTTCTTCCAGTGTGTAATCATCCTTTCGGAGATTTGGTGGCAGATAAACTTGTGACGTTCGCATCAAGCTTATGGCCATACGTAGATATCTACGACCCATGCCAAAATCAGCATGTTGCCCGGATGCATCGCGACGTTTGTAATCGGTCATCAAATCTTGCGGTCCATGTAACCCCAGGTGGTATGCCGATTTGACAACATAGTCTTTCAAAATACGGTTGCAGCGCTTGGCAACGTGGCCGGTATACGTTTTACCATCCACACCACCGGTTTGTTTAACTCGAGGGATGATACCTGAATATGAGATTACATTGTTTAACGGTCTCTGCTTATATGGATTTCCGATTTCAGCGCACACTCCAGCTGCCAGAACAATACCAATTCCTCGAACACTGGTCAGAAATGCACCCTGGGTTTGTGCCAGATTCACGGCAATTTCCTTTTTCAGCTGAGCAATGCCTTCTTGAAGACACCTTATGTGTTTAACATGCTGAGCCAGAGAAACTTGTAACGTATCGACATACTCATCCGGTGTATGAAGAACCTTTGCAGCATATTGCTGAAGCTTCAAGGCCGTCTCTTGAGCCTTGGAAGTGCCAAAGCGCTTCAGAATTTCAATAAGCTTTTGGCGCCTGCGACGACGAATCTGTTTCGGGCTGAAACGATTTTCCATAAAGTACAGTGAGCTTTGTGTAAACGGGACGATGCCGCTTTTACTCTCGTTGAGAAAACCGGGAAAAAGACGATCCACAATTCCATGAGTTCGGTTTTTTACTTCCGTCAACATCACAACAAGCTTGCGCCGGTGACGTACCAGGGTGCGCAAATTACGATAAATGCCCGACTGAGCAGGACAACAGTTTGCCCGGCAATTCAAAAGCATTGTCGCAATACCCATTAAATCTATCCGGTCCGTACTGGCTTGCAAATTCACTCGCTGCTTTTTAGCATCATGCGCATTCACACCGGCAACCAGCCATCCTTTAACACGTAGCGTGCTGACAAAATTCTCCGCAAATGAATTGGCATCCTCACCGCCCAAAAAAACATGCTCCTTTTTGATGCCCCGCTGGCGGCAGGAACGCGTCACTTGATCAATTAAATACTCGATGCCTTCCTGAGAATTCTTCACTGAAAACGGTTTGCGAAGAATATCGCCGTGCCCGTTGCAAAACATGACCAGATGATCCTTTTTGGCATAATCCATGGGAACGCACATCACTTTTGCGCTGCTTCCAGCTGCTTCAAAAAGAGAAAGTAGTTCTTGACTTTGATTCTGATAAATGTTTCTTTTTTCATCGGTGGAGCTCCTTTAGTTTCTGCAGCTGCTTCATTGCAGACTGCCCATAAATTATGCCACAGGTGTAAACCCGATGGCTCATTAAACAGGGGAGCTTCACCTTTTTGTTTATAGAATAGCCAATTTGGGGGGAATTTAAGACTTGAAACCCCCGAGAGTAGAGTCGGGGAGGCTCCGCGAGCTCACCTAAAAGACTCGCTCGCCTCCCAAAAATCTACCTCTCGGAATGGTACCAGGTATCACCATATTTTCGAGTCTCTGAAAATTACGGTTTTTAGTATCGATCAGCAATTGAGATCATTTTCGATAAGTTGGAGATATCTGTATTCTAACGACCCAGCTGAGTAGCGGCGGCCAAGGACGATTCCGCGAAGCGCTTTCACCGATGTCCCGCCGTCTACTCAAGCGCCTTGTTCGGAGATTTTTTCTGTATTACACATCGACGGCGAGGAATTAAAGAAATCCGTCCTTTTCTCGTTTACCAAACAATCAAAGGAACTCAAGTTTCGAGTTATTTACTTACTTAAGGACGTCCATCTTTTTCGCTCGCTATCGCCTTACAATCCTTTCAGGGTCGGCACCATGCCTATCTATGGAGTAAGATCCCGTTTTATCGGTAAAAGGCATGAGCAGCATATGGAGCAGGTTGTTCTTTCTTGGTTCACGAAACTGTGCGAGCCCTATCGTCATTTTTTCATGCCCCATCACAGGTTGTGCCCGGTATGTGCCGAAGATGCGGTCCCACCAAGGGAAGTTGAATCCAAAATTGCTGTTTGTTTCGCGGATGGTTACGGAATGGTGAACCCGGTGCTGGTCCGGCGTGACAACCAGCAATCGGAGGTACTTGTCGAGCTTTAGCGGCAGCTTGAGGTTGCCGTGGTTGAACATGGCGGTGCCGTTGAGAATGATCTCAAAAAGAATAACCGTGAACACCGTGGGCCCAAGAGCGGCGATGGCGGTCATTTTTATGACCATGCTGATGAGGATTTCAATGGGATGAAACCGCAACCCTGTGGTAACATCAATGTCCATGTCGGCATGATGCATCATGTGCAGCCGCCAGATTAGGGGTACGGTGTGGAACATCACATGTTGGAGATACACCACGAGATCGAGAACCAGGATGCCGATGAGCACTTCAAGCCATTCCGGCAAATCGACCATGTTGAGCAGCCCCCATCCTTGCTCTTGGGCCGCCAAGGCCACATGCACACCAATGAAGGGGAAAAGCAGCCGCACGGCAAGGGCACCCACCGCCACCACGCCCAGGTTGCTGAACCACCTTATCGGCCTGGACATAGTCAGTATCCGCCGAGGGGAGAGAAGTTCACCCAAGGCGACAAGTACCAGAATACCGAAAAAAAATGCCAGCCGAGTTGTAGCTTCATGTTCCATTATCTTTTCCTTTTCCCTCATGAAAACAATTGAATTATCATTTTTTAAAGTAATTTTTCTTTACAATTGGGCATTTTGGTCGTTGTAAATAACCATTTGTCAGTCCTGCCCCTTATTTCACTTTCAAGCCAATTTTCCAATACCGATTCCTCATGATCGACATAGAAGTGGGTCTGTGAGAACTCTTCAAATTCCCCGTTTTCTTTGATGCTAAATATTCTCATTGGTATATGTCTTTGTCGCCGAACATTATATATTATATGGCTGCATCTTTTTTACAGGATTTATTAATATGAGACAGTCATACCAAAATAATGAACAATTGAAAGAAAAGCAAATATGTATAGTAATATTAAATTTCTATACTCATTTTTGATAATTGGCAAATTAATACGAAAATGCAATATGGGAATTATGGTGCTGCATCATAATTCCAGATCTAAAAAAACTGATACATATTTAATTAACCATCAAATAGCTCAACCTGAGTGGGATTATCTTATGAAAATCAAATTTGTCAAAGACTGTGTTTATGTTCAAAATAAAACTCGATTTTGAGTTGTGATATGGTATTATGATATCGTAGAGATCTCAGATGGTTGATATTTGGACGTTATTGCAGAGTAGCAGGTATCTCAGGTCCGC
>JASFGF010000318.1:0-3982 GCA_050123915.1 Desulfobacterales bacterium
ATCGGATGCTCGGCTATGAAATTATTGTTGTCCCTCTCGGGTCAGTCAACGCGCGTGTTAATTTTATTCTGAACCACCTTTGATCCATCTGAAAAACGTTTTTCGGGGTAGGTAGACCGTGGCTTTTAAATGCGGCCCTTCCCTTTTAATGCCATGGCTTATTGACCTCGAAACCGTTGACGGATCTGTTCTTGCTCTTCAGGGGACAACCTGTCCCATTTTCGGAGCTTTTCCCGGATGTTATAGCGCTCATCAGGCGGAAGTTGTTGCAATTGCCGATGCCTTTGTTTAAACCGCTCTCGCTCCTGGGGGGAAAGCTGTTGGTACTTCTTCATTCGACGACGCAACATTTGTTGTTTATCCTCGGGCAAGGACTCCCACTCTTGATATCTTCTTTTAAGCATTGTTTTTTCTTCGGGAGACAGGCGGTCGTATCTTTTCCTGTAATTTTTTGACAGAAGCAAACAGGAATTTCTCCTGTTTGAAGGTGCGTAAAACCAATGTTTATCTGGAAAGTCAAAAGCGTCCCGATGTCTCTTTTGAAAATGTTGATCGTATGTTTGTGTGTCCTGAAAGTGAACACCTCTGTTTGATCCTTTTGATGCACTCCAACTTAAAGAAGGAAAAGAGACGAGAATCAACATCACCAGTGTTAAAACAGTGACATAGGGTTTAAATTCTTTTAATGGGCGATAGTTATGTTCCATCATCTTAAAAATAAATAGATATTCCGAAATGCCTGAAAACAACCACATTTTGACCTAAAATGCCCTTATATCTTGGTTTCTCTTTTTCCCATCACCCGATCCAGTTTCTCGAGGGTATCCATCTCTTCTAATAGTTCCAGATTTTCAAGCAGATCCATGTCTGTGGCAATCAATTGTTCTTGTCCCCCGCGGTCGGAGACTGTTCCGATACGGGTGGTTTGTTGAAATCCTCTTAATCCGAACCATCCCCAAAAAACCACAATCAACAGACAGCATGCAGCCAAAGCATGAATGGGTTTAATATATCCTTCGAAAAACGACTTTCGTTGTCTGGTTTTTCGGCGGTGGTGTTCCTCTTTCAGCTTCCCTGTAATGGCATTATAAAGAGCGCTGTCGTCTTCATGAGAAAGGGACGGTTCGGGCACGGCTTCATTCACATGTTTCAACAGGTGAAGTAACTGTGTTCGTTCCTGATAGCATCGTCTGCATTCTTCAAGATGCTTTTCCCACTTCAGACGTACTTGTGGAGACAACTCTCCATGCACATCCAACCATAGTGTCTCTTGCCATTCGCGACAATGTTTCATACCTTTACCTCCTATGGCTGAGCCCATTCCTGTAAAGCTTGTCTCATAAAATGCGTTGCCCGAAAGAGATGGCTTTTGACCGTCCCTTCTGCCGACCCCATGATTTCAGCAATTTCACGTATCCGCATTCCATGAATCACTTTCATTTGAAAAACCACACGCTGTTTCTCGGGGAGAGACGCCAAAGCTTGCCTGATCTCTTGTGCAAGTTGTTTGTTGTTTAGTGCAGCCATGGGATTTGAATATTCCTTCGGATCCCGATATTCCGCATTCATCTCATCTGACGATGCTTTTTCACCTTTATCCCGACGCCAAAAGGAAAATATTCCTTCCCATTTGCTACGTCGCCGCCGACTGTCTAAGCATGTATTTATGAGAATGCGATAAAACCAGGTATAAAAAGACGACTTTCCACGAAAGTTTTTCAAACTCCGAAAAGCACGCAAAAAAGCCTCTTGAGTAAGCTCCCGGGCCTCTTCACTGTCACCGGAACACATATTATAAGCGATTGCATAGGCTTTTCCCTGATACTGTCTCACCAGAACTTCAAAGGCCGTCTGGTCACCATCCTGCGCCCGGGCAACCAATTCTACATCTTTCAATGACATTGAGAACTCTTCCCTTTTGGCTTTTGAGTTTCGCTCTTTTCTGTTTACCGCTCTCTCTGCATTACCATGCAAAAGCCAATCTCCAACTGTCATGCTAATCTCGGAAGTCATTGAACATATCCATCAATGAGCGACATCACGCGACATCTGTTTTGCTGTCGATTCATATTTATATTAATTTTTCTTTCCATGCAAGTAATCCTTTTTTGACTTCAGGAGTCTTATACATATAGACGCTGAAATATTAAAAAAGTTTACCCTTATCTCATTATTTCAATTGGGGCGAAGCGCTTAAGCTTTTTGCTGCAATTTGTAGAACTTCCGAGATATTTATGGAATACGCGATTTCTTGACAATAAAACTTACATTGCTATTATATTGTTCACACAAAATAACATCGTGTAAAAGGAGCTCTATTATGAAAAGAACGATTAAAATGCTTGTCAGTCTCATTCTTGTGACATTTATGTTTTCCTGCGCCGGCCCCACACAACAAGAAAGAGGCACGAAAACAGGCGCTTTGCTCGGCGCAGCCGCCGGCGCACTTCTGGGACAAGCCATCGGCAGAAATACAACAGCAACGATTCTCGGAGCAGGAATCGGTGCTGCCGTTGGGGGGATTTCCGGCAATCAAATCGGTGCATATATGGACCGGCAGGAACAGGAGCTAAGAGCGGCTATGGCTGAAAGTGAAGCCGCAAGTATTCGAAGAACGCAGAATGTTTTAACTGCCACGTTCAAATCCGAAGTGATGTTCGACTTCGATTCTTCAACGCTCAAACCCGGTGCATACCAAGAGATGGACAGAGTTGCCGATATATTAAATAAATATTCACAAACGACGATTCGAGTGGAAGGCCATACCGACTCAAAAGGTTCTGAAGCTTATAATCAAACTTTGTCCGAAAAAAGGGCCATGGCCGTCAAGAATGCATTGACACAGCGGGGCGTGGATCCGGTAAGGATACAGACCGTCGGTTACGGCGAATCACAACCCATATCTTCAAACGACGCTGTGAACCGAAGGGTGAACATTGTCATTATACCGATTGAGGCAGGATAACGCATACGATAAAAATGGGGGTGTAAAAAATGAGATTTTTAACAGCAGCATTGTTATTGATATTCTGTTTTTTTCCTTTGAATGCTTTTGGTGGATGTACCCATGGAGACTGTACAAATGGAAATGGAACCTATGTCTATTCAAATGGAGATAAATATGTCGGCCATTTTAAAAATGGTAAAATGGATGGAAAGGGCACACTCACATCCCATGGCGGTGGAAAATATGTGGGTGAATTTAAGGACAATATGATGAACGGCCATGGGATTCTTGTTCGTTCAAATGGCATCAAGTATGTGGGACAATTCAAGAACAACAAGTGCCATGGAAAAGGAACACTGACGTCACCTAACGGAAAAAAGATGACAGGCAGATTTGAGGCTGGTGAGTTTGTCGGGGAATAAAAATATTTAAAGAGATCCTTTCTCGCTTCATACAACAAATGCTTCTACAACCCTAAAAAGATCATTTACGCTCACAGGTTTGGCAAGAAAGGCATCCGCCCCTGAATCCCTGGCGATTTGTTCATCGTCGGGGTTGGCCGACATCAGAAGGCATTTTTTGGTTGGATGCCTCTCTTTGAGCTTGGCAAGGAGTTCAAACCCGTTCAAGCCGGACACATTAACTTCTGAAATAATGAGGTCAGGGCCGTCATCACCCTCTAAATACCGCCATGCCGCCATGCCGTTATCGAAAGATAAAACTTCCCTGTTCACACAATACATTAAAACAGTGGACACAAAATCCCGAACCAACAGGTCGCCGTCGATCACAGCTATCTTTACATTTGGAAGATTGACTTTGCTCACGCTACTTTCCGGAATTTAACATCTTTGACGTTGAAATAGATTTATGTTTTATTGTATGTTAATATTTACCTAAATTGAGCGATTTTCAAGTTTGCCGCAGAAACAAGGAAGATGTCGTTTCGCTATAGTCACCTATGCGGAACGGCATCTGACGCAGTAGGTGCGGTGAAATTGGAAATCCCGTAGGGTTTCAAATTCTTGAGATTCA
>JASFGF010000319.1:0-3972 GCA_050123915.1 Desulfobacterales bacterium
GTTTTTGCACCTGCATCCGACATGGAGGAATATCTCAGATCATCGGGGCTCTCGATTGCTTCGCTGGAATCAAGAAAACCGCTAGACGAGTTTGATATCATCGGCTTTAGCCTTCTTTATGAGCTTAATTATACGAATATACTCAGTATATTGGATATGGCCAACATTCCTTTTCTGGCGCGACAGCGGGACGATGCATTCCCATTTGTCATTGCTGGCGGTCCTTGTGCATGTAATCCAGAACCGGTGGCAGATTTTTTTGATGCCATCGTAATTGGAGATGGTGAAAAAGTCATCATAAAAATGTGCCGGGACTGGCTTGAATGGAAGGCAGAGAAATATCGCGACAAAGAGACCCTTTTAAGACAATGGTCTCACATCGAAGGTGTGTATATCCCGGGATTTTTTAAACCGGAATTTGATCATTATGGTTTTCAAACCCTTACACCAAGATATCCGGATTATATTAACATTAAAAAAGCGGTGGTTAGCGATCTTAATGAAGTGTCCTTTCCCGACACACCGATTATTCCATACGGCAAACCGGTTCATGATCGCTTAAGACTCGAAATATCGAGAGGATGCACCAGAGGATGCCGGTTCTGCCAGGCCGGGATGATATACCGACCGGTCCGTGAAAGATCTTTAAAGAAACTGCTTTCCCTTTCCGATGCTTCCGTTGCTGCAACCGGTTATGAAGACATATCCCTTTTATCTTTAAGTACAGGGGATTATAGTTGTATTTTACCATTAATGGAAAATATGATGTCAAGATATGCGAATCACCGTATTGCAATATCCCTTCCTTCTCTAAGGGCGGGTACATTAACCCCCAGGCTGATGAATCTTATCAAAAAGGTCAGAAAAACCGGCTTTACAATAGCACCGGAAGCGGGAAGTCAGCGGCTTAGAGACGTGATTAATAAAGATATAACGGAAAAAGACATCATTGAAACGGTAAACGATGCGTTTTTACTGGGGTGGCAGGTTGTTAAGCTCTATTTTATGATCGGTCTTCCCACAGAAACGGACGATGACTTAGACGCGATCGTTGATCTTGTGAAAAGACTCAAAACCGTTCGCCGTGAAAATAAACGAAAAGGTCAAATCAACGTCAGTATAACAACGTTTATTCCAAAGCCTCACACGCCATTTCAGTGGTCGTCTCAAATTTCATTGGACGAATCGAAACATAAAATTACCTGGTTGAAGAAAAAACTGAACATAGCAGGCGTTCGATTTAAGTGGCAGAACCCCGAAGTCAGTATAATTGAAGGACTTTGGGCACGGGGGGATCGGCGTCTTAATCGTTTGTTGGTGGCTGCATATAATAAAGGATGTAAATTTGACGGTTGGAGCGATAAGTTTAGATATCGGTCGTGGGAAGCGTCTTTTTTAGATGAAAACGTTGATATTGATTTTTTTACAACACGGGTTAGAAATACGATTGAACCATTACCGTGGGATCATATTGATACCTTGGTGTCAAAAGATTATTTAATCAGCGAGTGGAAAAAATCCGCAGAAGGTGTGCACACGATTGATTGTCGAAACGGCAATTGTCATCAATGTGGGGTGTGTGATTTTAAAGTGATTGAACCCAAAGTGTTTGATGGCAGTGAAGAAGATATGGTCAAAAATTTTTCGAACGGGCATCATAAACAAAAAGATTATAAAAAATTAAAGATATCATTTTCTAAACAGGATCAGGCAAAATTTTTTGGGCATCTTGAAATGGTTAAAATATTTTTGCGCGCGATCCGACGTGCCGCCATACCGGTTAAATATTCAGAAGGGTTTCATCCGAAACCGCTGATATCCTTTGAAGATGCGCTTCCCATCGGCTTGGAGAGTTTGAATGAGATTTTTTATTTATCCGTACATGGCCATGTAAAACCGCAAACCATCATAAACGGATTAAACCGTCATCTTCCAAAGGGAATCCGCATTCTAAGCTGCCATCTTGCCCCGACAAAGTCTTCGAATAAACCTTTTGAACCGGTTATTTATATGGTAACCTCTAAAAACGGTTTTTTTGATGAAGAAAAAATGAACCATTTTAATGAGATGTCACAATTCATCGTTACGCGATCCAACCGAAAAGGGAAAACCAAAAAAATAAATTTAAAAGAGGTGGTTATAAATCTGACCTTGCTCGCGCCCAAACAGTTGAGGATAACCCTCAGTTCGGAACCAGGGCAAACAGTGAGACCTTTTGAGGTTCTTGATAAGGTTTTTGGCTTATCCAGGGCAGAGGTAAAACAGACAACCGTTGTTAAACTATAATTTAAAAATCAGGGAAGAGTATGTATAAAAAAATTGTCATCAATGTTGCTGATCATGAAACCAGAGTGGCGCTTCTTGAGGACGGAAACATTGCTGAACTTTTCATAGAGCGGGGAGATGCTTCAGATATTGCCGGAAATATTTACAAGGGAAAAGTACAGCGGGTTCTTCCAGGCATGCAGGCCGCTTTTGTGGATATAGGGTTAAAGCAGGCGGCCTTTATCTATGTAGACGATGTTATTGGTGGTAATTATAGCCCTATTGAAGATTTCTTGGATAACAATGCTAGTACAGAAGAAGGTGTTTCTTATAATTCTTATCTTTCCTCGATCCTTCGTGACAGGCATATTGAAGAACTTATCACTGAAGGGCAAGAAATGATGGTTCAAGCCGCCAAGGCCCCCATGGGCTCAAAAGGAGCGCGGCTGACTACACACATATCCCTTCCCGGCCGATTTCTTGTGCTTATGCCGGCATCAGAGCATATTGGTATATCCAGGCGAATAGAAGACGATACAGAACGGAATCGTTTAAAAGCGATTGTTGAAACTATCCGTGATAATCATTTCGGATATATTGTTCGAACTGCAGCAGAAGGTGTTCAGGAAGAGAAGCTTAAATATGAGATGGGGTTTCTTAATAATTTGTGGGAGAGCATTCAACAGAAATACCAAACAGCTCCGGCGCCGTATCTTTTACACAAGGAGGTGGCCATCAGTCTTCGTGCTGTTCGGGATCTTTTGTTACATGAAGCTGAAAATCTAATCATAGATTCTCGTTCGGGATATGAATCTATTTTAAAATTTCTTGATGAATTCATGCCGAGCCTTAAAGATTCCGTGGAGTTTTACGATGGCTTGGAACCGATTTTTGATTCATTAAATTTAGAAGCGGATATTTCACGGGCGTTAAAAAATAAGGTATGGCTAAAATCCGGCGGATATATCGTGATCGAACATACAGAAGCACTGGTGGCCATTGATGTCAACACAGGACGATATGTCGGTAAATATAATCTGGAGGAAACGATTCTAAAAACCAACCTTGAAGCGGTTAAAGAAATCGCCTATCAAATTCGCCTTCGAGATATCGGAGGTATTATTATTATTGATTTTATCGATATGGAAAAAAAGTCGAATCAGGAAAAAGTCTTTAATGCACTAAAAGAGGCGCTCAAAAAAGATAGAAGTAAAACACACGTGCTGCCCATATCAGAGTTGGGGTTGATACAAATGACCCGAAAGCGGATTCGAAAACCACTGACAAGGATACTTTGCGAGCCGTGTTTTTATTGTGACGGAGAAGGATATCTTATTTCCAAACAGACAATATGTTATAATATTTTTAGGGAAATTCTTCGTGAATCACGAGACATGATTGGTGTCAAGGTCAGCTTGAGAGTAAACCCTGAAATTGCCGAACTCCTCTATGGTGAAGAAAGTCATATTATCGTTGCTGTTGAGCGAATTATCGGGAGGCAAATTGTCATATATCCGGACGCCAAACTTCATATGGAAGAGTTTAATATGTTTGAAATTATAAAGGAATAACGGCTGGTTGAACATTTTGTGTTACATTTTTAAAAGGCACATTATATCATCATCGATCTTTTGGTTGAGTTTGAAGCTTGACAACTCAATCATCTTGTGATTTATAAATCCGGTTAATTTATAAATAATACGGGAA
>JASFGF010000320.1:0-3964 GCA_050123915.1 Desulfobacterales bacterium
AGTGACAAGGGCATCAGGCAATGACAGCACCGGACGTTTTTCAATATTTTTATGGACCCATGTCATGAGCTTGTTTGCCTTTTCCAGTGGCGTGTCATCGTCGGTTATGATTTTTTCAACCAAGTTAAAAATTTTGGGATGATCAGACTCAATAAAGGGTTCGGGCTTAATAAAACGATCAGGTATGGTATTTATATGGTGTATAACATCAGGAAGTTGCGCCAAATCCTCTTTCCGGATAATCAAAACATTATCTTTTAAAACCTGTCTTTGGCTTTCAAGATGGACAGCTTTGGTGTTTATTCCGCTGATTTCAACGTCGATCCTGCCAAGTTTTAACGGGTTGTCAAAAATTACATTGGACGTGACCGAAGCAATCTCGGTCAAATCCTGGGAAGATTCATCAAAAAGCCCAGAAAGTGCGTCTTTACGTGTCGTTTTTTCTAAACTGAATCCCAAAATCCCCTTCTCTCGAATAACATCACCCGTTTCTCCTATCCAGGCGAGCTGGGTTGCCCCTTGATACTGTATGGCCACTTTCATTGAATTCTTTTGAGTGCCCATATTCAGAATGTTTTCTTTGCCAATAATTTTGACTGTAACCGGTTCACTGCTGATGCTCATCGGATCAAAAACATGTAAAATAAACTCGTCTCCGGGCGTCATCCCGGAAGCATAAGCAGCGTGAACTATCCCGGAAGAGGCATATAATTTTTCTTTGATTTTGATATGAATATCTTTAGTAGAACCAGTGTCATGCGTTTTAACGGAAAGCAGGTTTCCTGAAACAGATCCTTGGGCTGAAAATTGGAATCGTCCTGAACTGATCTCAAAATCAAATGAAGAAAGGGTATAATCTTCATGGAGTCTTCCAGCGGTTTTGAGAATGAGATCCTGAATCAGGCCCATTGTCTTGAGACGGAGATAAAGAGTTTCTTTTAAAAGATAACCCTTTGTCGTTTTTGAAATAAACGTGTATGAGGATCCGATTTTCCGGCCATTTTGCAAAATATTCATCCACGAGTGTTTCTCGGATCCTCTCTCTATGGGAAATGAGGCCAATTCTTTGGATACGGAATTGGATGTACTAAATACACCCAATCGAAAAGAAAAAAGAATCGCAAAAATAAGTCCAAAAAGACATAAAAGCATCCAAAAAGGTTTCATTGATCCCTGATAGGTGTTTTATAACAATATTTCACAGCAATGATTCAACAGGGGTGACAAAATATTCACCGAAATTATTTCAAAATCCTTATCCAAAGGATCGTTTTTGCCAAAGCTGCGCTCAAAATAGGGATCTTCTGACTCTCCCCGTGAAAAATCACTTCCCCTCCATTTTCTTTGTGCCGCATTTAAGGCTCCCTGCTGTGTACGTTTCTTCTGCAATATCTGATAAACGTATTCAAAGGACGATACAGGAAAAAAGTGCAACGGCGCCGACATTCCCTTCCAGTAAATATCAAGCAGGGATTTTAGGATATCCAACGCACTTATAACTGGTGTAAATTCCCAGACGGCATCTTTGCATAGCAAAAAACTTCGCAAAGATCCTTTAGATTCAATCAAAGCACTAACAATAAGATGATATATCCATGTATTCAATAGATATTTTGGTTTTGTATTTGCATATATGGTTTGGATCAGACCGTTTTCATATACATCCGTGACATGATCGAATATCCTAAAGCCTGCAATGTCAAGTTCAACATCAATGTCTTCAAGGCGGTGGCCTTTGGTGTGGTCTTTAATTTTTCGAACAAAATCTTCGGCATCCAAACTCATTTCATTGTAAATATATTCTCCCACTTTCCCATGAGGGAGTTCTCCGGAAGCCTTTATTAACGGATAAATATCTTTCAGGTTTGATCCTGAGAGTTTTGTTGTCACAAGTTCCTGATTCAGTATATATTTTCCAAGATAATCCAACCGAAAATTTTCCCTTTCATCAAGGGCATCTGCTCTTTCTTGCAAATATATTCCCAGGCGTTTTTCAAGCAGATATTTTGCCGGATTATTGAAAAAGATGCTTAGCTCTTTAATGGAAAGGTTTTTGAATTCTTTGTCGGGTTCGGGCAATCTTGTTGAGATCAGAGGAAGCGCTTCTTTACGATCAAACATTTTTGAACTCGCGATAAAATTCTCGTAAGAATAACTGTACAGCTCACTGTTGCTTTTAAAATATTCCGGTGAAAATGCCTGAAGCCGATGAAAAATGACCATCTGCTCTTCTGAACATCCAAATCCTTCTTTGATACAATCTAAAAGTTCACTCACAAGAACAGAAGGCGGAATCCTGGCATTATCCTGGATGCTCTGACCCACATAACTGATATAAAATTTATGTCTTGCGGATAGCAGGGATTCCAGAAAAAGATACTTGTCGTCATTTTTTCTGTTTCGATCACCCACCCTCGGATGTTTTGTCATAAGATCAAACTCGAGTGTTTTTGTCTCGCGAGGGAAGGCATCGGTATTCATCCCTACAAGACAAACGACCTTAAAAGGGATACTTCTCATGGGGAGCATTGCACAAAACGTAACACCGCCTGAAATAAATCCCCTTCGAAGATGTTCACCCTCAAGAAGACCCGACAGATAAGATTTTACGATCTCGATATTTATGGTTTTGTCAAAACCGGATAATGCTTCTATTTTAGACATATCATCCAAAAACCGCCTGAGAGTCTGAATCTCCGGTTCCGAGTCTTGCTCCAAGGTAAAAAACTGTTCGATCATATCTGAAAAAACCTGACTCCAGCCACTTAACGTTCTGGCCTGATTCAGGGAATCCACACAGTTAATAAGGCCGTCTAAAAACCCTATAAATTTTCCCAGGGTTTTTACCTCACCCCCTTCGATATGATCATAAGGAAGGATTCCGGAGAACATTTTACGCCCGAAACCCGGCATTGCATATCCTAATAGCAGTCTTTCAATTCCAGCTTTCCAAGTGTTTTCCGTAAAATGCGGAAGACCAAGCTTACGGCGGTGTTCTGCATCGATTCCCCACCGGATATTGGTTTCTCTGACCCAGCGTTCAAGGATTTCGATTTCCGATTCGGATATACCGAATTTTTCTTTAATTTCATGCACCTCAAGCAATGACATAACATGGTTAACACCCATCCGACTGTTTCTTAGATCGAGTATCGAAAAGAATCCCTTAATAATGCGACTTTCTGTCATGATGCTCTGGTCTGCAATCGTGAATGGAATCCGTTTTTTATCATCGATTTGGGTTCCGAAAACAGCCTGAACAAATGGCGCATATAAATGGATATCAGGTGTCATGACAACGATATCTTTGGGCAACAAATCCGGATCTTCTTCAAATATGGCAAGAAGATTGTCGTGAAGCACCTCAACTTCCCGCATTGGACTGTGACAGGAATGAATCTGAATAGAGGAATCAATCCGAGGTGTTGGGTCGTGGGTGTTGGATGAAGGAAGAGAAAACTGTCTGGATTTTAAATTCAAAATATCCGACTGGATTTTCTCAAGTGTTGTACGACCTTGATTTTCTGTAAACAATTCGAAAACTTGACTGTCGAGATCACTGATCAGGGAAATAAAATTTCTGCCCAAAGTCCCCATGGAAGCCAGCAGTCGATGTCCTTCTTCAAGATAAAGATCTTCTGAGATATCATTTGATGGCGCATGTTTTTTCCTTATCTTTCTGGTCTCCCGATCGGAAACAATATCTCCCCAGTATTCTTTACATGGGTTCATCAGGAACAGGTTCACCTGAGAATGGCGTGATATTTCAACAAAGGCCTCGAGATGAAAAATTGGCAAATAAGATATACCGAATATGGAAATTCGGTCAGAGAAATGCTCTCTTTGACCCGGTGATGATCGAATATTTTCTAAAAAAACCTTCCGGAGTCCGGCCCGATGCAAATGTTCCTTTCCAGACGAAATCATGCGCCATAGATCTGCCTGCCAATGATGGTCCATTCCT